>JACIXC010000007.1 GCA_014360655.1 Actinomycetota bacterium
ACGCTGGAGGAAGAAAGGCGGATGCCGTAGTCCCTCTTGAGGATCACCGCTATCTTGTGCTTGGACCAGGCGGGGTGCTCTCTCCTTAAGTCGCAGATGAGCTGGATCGTCTGCCAGGGGATCTCCGAGACCCTTTTCCTTTTCGGGGTGCGGGGGAGGTCCTCCAGTCCCCTGAGCCCCCGTTTCAGGTACCTCTTCAGCCACTTGTAGAAGGTGGTGGGGGAGATGGCGAAGTGGCGGCAGGTCATCCTGGCATTTCCGCAGCTGCGAAAGTGCTCTATCCAGCGCAGCCTCCTTCTGGCCTCCCTGGAGAGGACCTCGCCCATCATTCTCTCCAACTCCCATTGATGGGGAAGCCTGGTGTGGTAGATACTAGTAGTGGTTCCAACTGAACCCTTCATTTGGACACCTCCTTGCTCTGCTTCTTTTTTACACAAAGCAAGTATAGGGGGTGTCCACCATGTTTCTGAACCCGGGCAGCCGGCGCCGGTTCACCCCTGGTTTAATAAGCAGCGGCGAGCGCGAAAGGAGTGGCGCGTCGCGCCATCTCGTCAATGCCTGCGTCCCCGCAGGAGCCAGGCGAGGAGCCTCACCGCCAGGAGCAGCACCGCCGCTCCCACGAAGGCAACGAAGAAACTCCACCAGTTGAAGGCGAAGGTGACCTTCTCGTTCCGCAGGTAGGTGAAGATGAAGCCCCCGATGAACGCGCCGATGATCCCCACCACGGGGTTCAGGAGGCAACCGTATTTCTTCTTGGTGCCGGTGGCCACGCCCGCCAACCACCCGGCGAAAAACCCTATGACGATCCATCCAGCCAGCGACATGCCGGTAGCCCCCTATTCTTCCAATTTTCCGCTTCTCGCTTGTCTCTCGCCCGTCTCTTCCCTTTCGCTTTCCCGTCTCTTTCCTGCTTCTTCCCCTTCTTTTTCCTTTCCTTTTCCCATCTCTTCCCCGTCTCTTCGCTTTCTTTTTTCTTTCCTCTTCCCGTTTCTTCCCCCTCTCTTGCCCGACCCATCCCCATCCCTGACGCCCCTCTCATCCCCTGCCCTTCCCGTTCCCCTTATCCTCTTGTCCTTCCTTTTCTCGTGACCGCTTCCCGCTCGTTTCCCCTCCCGTTCCCCCTTCATCCCCTGCTCTTTTCGCTTTCTCCGCCTCGCCTTCACCCCTCTTGTTTCCCTTCCGCCCGCGCCATCTCCAGGGCTTTCTCCTCCAGCAGCTCGCTATAGCGCTCCCACTGTGACTTCTCCCCGTCGGGGGCGCGCCAGAGAACGAAACGGCAGGTCTCGGCGCCGGCAGGAATGGTCTGGGTGAAGCGCACCTGCCAGTCGGTGAGCAGTCCTTTCTCCCTCACCGCCTCCAGCATGCCCTGCACGAAGTAGCGCTGCACGCGGCAGTCGAAGGCCCCGTAACAGTCCTGGTGGGGGCACCATAGGATGTGAAAGCTGACCTCGTCCTCGGAGTCTATGCTCGGCTCCTCCAGGGAAGCGTAGGCGATGCAGTTTACCACGGTGGCGAAAAAGCTGGCCGTCTCGGCGTCGGAGAGGCCCGCGGGCTTCTCCAGGTCCCCCATCATCTGCCTTCCCACATCCCTGCCCACCTCGACCAGGGCCTCCTTCACCACCCTCTGCCCCTCGGCGCCGAACTCGCGCTCGCACGCTTTCAGGATGCCTATCACCGCCATGGCCTGCATGGTGCCCCATACCCACAGGACGGAGGGGTCGAAGTCCGTCTTCGCCAGCACCTCCTCGCGCAACCTCCGCAACCCCTCCCGGTAGGGGAAATTGAACCTGAATTCCTTCCAGCTTTCCTCTGTCCGGTGTTCGTAATGCGCCATCGTTTCGACCTCCCCGCTTTTCACGTGCGCGCTTCCCGGGCCTTGCCCGCCGGTCCCTATCAGCCTATCATCGAACTCCTTTTCCTTCCCCTTTCCCTCTAACTTCCCGCCTCCCGTTCCCCTCTAGCTTCCCGCTTTCTCTCCTCCTTCTCCCTTACTTTTCCCTCCTTCTCCCTTCCTGTTTCCCTCTTTCTCCCCTCCAGCTCCCCTCTTGTTTCCCGCTTTCTCTCCTCCTTCTCCCTTCCTTTTCCCTCCTTCTCCCTTCCTGTTTCCCCCTTTCTCCCCTCCAGCTCCCCTCTTGTTTCCCGCCTTCTCCCCTGCTTCTCCCCTCCTGTTCCACACCTCCCCCTCTTTAGCTTCCCTCTTTCTCCCCTCCCGTTCCCCTCCAGCTTCCCTCCAGCTTCCCCCTTGCTTCCCTTGGACGCAATCCCGAGTATCGCCTCCCGAGCATGCCGCCGATGATACACCCAGCCTTACTCGACCCTCGTTCTCCGCTCCTTGCGCGGCAGCGTTCACTACCCCCCTTTCGCCGCCTGTCGCTCCATTATTTCATTACCCCGTCTCCGCCGGCTGTCACTCCCCTATCATATTATGATGACGGGATATTCGTATGGCCGAGGATATGGACGGGATATGCCGGCGGAGCCGGTGACGGCGGACGGGGCAGGATACGGTTGCCGCGGAGCGATGACGCCTCGTTACGAGCCGCGTCGGCCGGCGATCTCGAAAAACTGCAAAGACAGAAGGGAGCGCCGGGCGCGAGGGTGGAGGCGCCAGGGCAAAGGAGGCCGGGCGAACCGCGACGCGTCGCGGGCAAGACATTTGCAGGGAGTTCGGCGAAGGGAAGGGCCGCGCGGTGAACCGCGGAACGATTCCGTTACGTCAAAAGGGCTGGCAGGGAAGAAGCCGGGCAAGGCGGTAACCGCAAGGGGGCGCGAGGGATAAGGAGGCCGAGCGAACCGCGGTGCGTGGCGGGCAAGGTGTTTATAAGAAGTTCGGCGAAGGGAAAGGAGCCGCGATGAAAGGAGGCAGGTTGTCGAGAAACCGGTTATCGATAGAACCAAAGTTGCATGATGGAGTGTCACGGCACGGGCCGTCGCGGAATACATTCTTGCAGGACGGTCCGCCGGGGTATGGGCCCTCGCGCGAGAAGCTGTCGCTGGAAGGGCTGTCGCGAGGCCGCCTGCTGCGGTGGTGCGTCACGGTCTTGACGCTTTTCCTGCTTGCTTCCGCCGTTCTCCTCGCAGGATGCGGGAAGACCACGCCGGGCACGCAGGAGCAGGGAAAAGAAGGCCAGGGAAAGGAGGAAAAGGGGGGCGGGGAAGGGCAGGAAGGCCAGGGGGGTCCGGTCACGCTTACCCTCTACTTCATGGAGGTGACCCCCACCGACTTCTACCTGGTTCCGGAGAAACGCACCATACCCTATACCCAGGCGGTGGCCCGCGCGGCCATGGAGGAGCTTTTCAAGGGCCCCGCGGAGGGAAGCGGGCTCAAGGCCATTTTTCCCAACACCGTCAAGGTGCTGGATATAAGCATCAAGGACGGCATCTGCACCCTCAACGTGAGCAAGGAGATCATCACCGACAAGGCCCAGCAGGGGGGTGCCGGAGCCGCGGTGGAAGACCTTGCCCTCACCTCCATCGCCAACACCCTGACCGAGTTCCCAACCATCCAGAAGGTGAAGCTGCTGGTCGAGGGGCAGCAGAGCGGCATGGTGGACGGCCTCTTCATCGAGGATTTCTGGGGACACGTCGGCCTGCCCGAGTACCTGGAGCGCGACATGTCGAAGGTGAAAGCCCCTTCTTGAGGGGAATGGCGGCCGCCGGTAAGAAAGGGTCGGAAAATCGCCCTCGGCCTTGAGTATGTAACGTCTTGAGGCAACGCGGAAGGCCCGCACCACGACGACCGCATGGGGACGCGGGATGAGCCGGAAGAAAGGCGATGGCACGCCCGCGCGGGAATGGCATGGAAACGACGTGCCCGCACGGGGGTGGAATACGGGCGGACGCGAGGACAAGGTAAAGGCCGGAGACCTGCGCCCCGGCCTTGTTACGCTGGTAGCGGGGGGGAGATTCGAACTCCCGACCTTCGGGTTATGAGCCCGACGAGCTACCTGACTGCTCCACCCCGCGTCGCTTTTCAAGTTCCCAATATTTTTCCACTGCATTTTATATGTTACACGAAGAGGCATCAGAACAACAAGGGGGGTGCAGCCTAGCGGCGCCCTCGCCCGAGGCGCCTCCGCGGCGGGAAAGCGTCGCGCGCCCCCGCCTTTGGATGTGTCCGCCGGCGTTTATAATAGGCACTGTGAGGTGGGATGGGCGGCGGACATCGTCGTCGCCGCTGCGGGTAACCTTGTGAGGCGTTGCTCGGCCGAGAGCCGGCGGGGAAAGCGATGGGCGTTTTTGCGAACGGGGTCTTAAGAAACAGGGTTGAGGTGTCCTCATGAGGATACTGGGAGGGCGTCGAGCGGTCTACATGGCAGTAAGCGTATCCGTGCTGCTCATCGTCGCCTTCGCCGTGCTCATGCCATATCTCTACGACCGGGTGAGGCGGGGCGCCGCGGAAGTGGAGGGCGCGAGCGCGGAGGCGGGCACATCCAGGCCCCTTACCCACGATGAGCTGCTCGGTCCCCCCCTTTCCTTCGAAACCCCGGCCTACATCAGCATCCCCGCCATAGGGCTGGACGAGGAGGTGCGCGAGGGGAGCGACGACGAGGAGGAGCTTTACGAGATCCTCGCGCTGGGACCCATTCACCTCCCACACACCGGCTTCCCCGGCTGGCCGGGCAACTGCGTCATCTCCGGCCACCGCACCACCAAGACCAGGCCCTTCAACCGCCTGGACGAGCTCAAGGCCGGCGATTCCATATACATCCGCAACCCCCGAGGCCTCTATGAATACCGGGTCTACGAGCTAAGATACATCGACCCCAGCGAGAACGTGACCCTGCAGACGGAGGAACCCATCCTCACCCTCACCACCTGTGCCCCGGAAGGGCAGGCCACGCAGCGCCTAGTGGTGCGTGCCTCCCTGCAGGGTTTCACCCCCGTGGAGGAGATGGAGCATTAAGAGGAAGGGGGCAGGGACACACGGCGCATGGTGGTGCGCGCCTTCCGTGTACGCAGCGCTTTAGGTGGTGCTTATCTGCATTTCCAGGACGTGCGGTTCCGGCATACTCTGCTCGACCACCGCCTCCTGCCCCTCCAGTCCCTCGAAGACCGCCGCCACCATGCCCGCCAGGCGGGGAGGGAAGAACGGGTTCCCGACGCTCAGCTCCAGGTGCCCCACCCCGAAGTTGACGCTCAGGGGAATTCCGTATCCCCATGCGTACAGGCGCTCAAGGAGCTCGCGGTAGGTTTCTGCCCTGTCGTGTCCCCACAGGTCCTCCATTGTCTCCATATGGTAATTCTTGGTAATTTCATACAGCTCCTGCTCCAGGCTCCTTCCCACCGTCTTTTCCAGCTCGTGCAACACACCGAGCATGACGTGACCGGTGCTGAAGACCACCCGTCTTCCCTCGGGGAGGAGCTCGATACAGCCTTCCTCCTCCTTCCACGCCAGTGATGTGAGGGAGGAAGGCACTCCGCAGCGGGGACAGGTCTCCCGCCGCGCTTCGCGGTCGGGAAAGGATGCAGCCGCCGCAAGCTCCTTCTTTGCAAGGCGCAGGTCCCGCAGGGCTTCCAGGTCCGGCTCCTCCTCCTCGATACCCTCGGGGAGGGGAGTCGCGGTGAGCAGGTAGTCCTCGCCCTCCCTCGTCCACGCCATCTCCATGGGCACGCCGTCGACCATGGCGCAGAACCCCTTGGTCCCCCAGGCCAGGGAAAGTATGTCGAACGCGTTGGAGACCCTCAGCAGCACTACCTTGTGCCTGCGGTACTCGAGCAACTCGAGGTGGCCGAAACCGAAGAAAGCCAGTTCGTCGATGACCTTCTGCAGCAGGAAAGAGAAGGGCAGCCTGCGCAACACCACGCCGCGCCAGCCGAAAAGGACGTTCTCCCCGAGGTAGTCGAGAACGGATGCCTTCTGGCCGCGGATGTAGGCACCGGAGATGGGTACCCCCAGCCTGTCCTCAAGCTCTTTCCACACGTAAGGGTAGTAATCGGCCTCGAAGAACACCATGCGCATGTCGGGATCGTGGCGTGAAAAAATGGTGCCGTTACCGGGCCACAGGAAACCCTTGGAAAGCCGCCTGGGCAATCCGCATGCCTTGCATCGTGGCAGGGCCATTTTCACACCTGCCTTCCGTGAACCTTGGTGCCCTCCAGGCCCAAGTCCAATCTCCCCACCGGTAAGCCTATCTTACTCGCTCGCACAACCGTTGTCATTAGCCGACGTCAAAAGGGCTGTCACATCGGGGCTTCCGTACGGGAACCCTTCGGCACGAGTGAACACCTTGCTCGGGGAGGATAACGGTGGGGGGCGGGGATGCGTCCAACCTTCCGAGTTCGCGAACGAACAGACCTGTCTTTCCCCCACCGTGTTCCGCGACCCGCAAGGCGGGCAACCCGCGGTCGCCTTGCAGCAGCTCCGCTGCGCGGTCTCTCAAGGAGCCTGCGGGGTCGTCTCCGGCGCCAACGAGGCCATCTGGTCCAGGAGCTGGCTCAGCCTGCTCATCCTCTCACCGTAGGCCGCCCACTCTCCGTTGCGCAGGGCGGCCTGTGCCTCGTCATAGACCCGGTTGGCTTCCTGGATCAAGGCCACGAGATCTCCCCCGGGCTGCGGCTGGGGTTGCGGCTGGGGTTGCGGCTGGGGCTGGGGCTGTGGTCCCGCACCGAAAATGGCCTGCAGCGCCTCCTCGAGGGTGGGCTTCATCTCCACCTGCGTGCCATAGCCCACGATGACCCGCTTGAGCTGCGGTATGGCGGGATTTGTGGCCAGGAGGTAGAGGGGCTCAACGTAGATGAGGGAATCCTTGATGGGGATGACCAGGGTATTTCCCCGGATGACCCGTGAACCCGCCTGGTTCCACAGGGTTATCTGTTCCGAGATCTCCGTCTTCTGGTCCACCAGTGACTCGAACTGCTGCGTCCCGTTCACCAGCTTTCCCGCCGGGAAGGAGAAGTTCAGCAGCTCTCCGTAATGCGGAAAGTCACAGCGCGCCGCCACCCAGTCCACCATGTTGTCCTTGCCGCGAGGGTTGAAGGGGAGCATGAGGACCATCTCCTCCTTCTCCTCGCCGGGGATCTTGAGGATGATGTAGTAAGGCTTCACCTGCTGCGGCTCCGCGCCGGCGCCGTATGTCTCCGTGGAGACGTCCCACACGTCCTCCTTCTGGTAGAAGGCGCTGATATCGTCGATGTGATAGGTTCGGTACATCTCCATCTGCACAGAGAAGAGGTCCTCCGGATAGCGCAGGTGGCGCTTGATGTCCCCGGGCATCTCATCCATGGGGGTGAAGAGGTCGGGGAATATCTTTCCGTATGTTTGGGCGATGGGGTCTTTCTCGTCCACCAGGTAATAGGTGAGGGTCCCGTTGTAGGCGTCGATGACCACCTTCACCGAGTTGCGTATGTAGTTGAACTCGCCGTTATAGCGCTCGGAATAGGGGTAGAGGTCGCTGGTGGTGTAGGCGTCGATGATCCACATCAGCCTTCCGTCGTCGGTGACCACCAGGTAGGGATCGCCGTCAAGGCGCAGGAAAGGCGCCACCTCCAGCGCCCTGTCCCGGATGTTCCTGCGGAACATGATGCGCGACTCGCCCTTGATGTAACCGCTGAAGAGGAAGGTGATATCGCGGTTGCGTATGGAAAAGGCCACCCTCTTCAGGAAGTTGGAGACGGGTACGCCGCCCTCGCCCTCGTAGTAGGGCTCCACGAACTTGTTGGTGTTTCCCAGCGGATAATCTATTTCCTGGGCTCCCGTGCGCACCACCACGTAATCATGGGCCTTCTCGCCGTAATAGAGCTCCGGGCGTTTTATCTCCACGCCCAGCCCCTCCTGGGATTGCGGCGGGATGTCCTTGATGACCAGCACCGGGTCTCCTTCCTGGGTGAGCTGGTTGGTGGGGCTCATCACCAGGCCGTAGCCGTGGGTGTAGGAGAGATGCTCGTTCTGCCAGGTGCGTGCATCCTCGCGCAGCTGGTCCACCACCAGCTCGCGACCGGATAAGAGCATCTGGGTGTACACGTCGTCGAAAACCGTGTAGCGATCCACGTCAGCATCGTTGAAGAAATACTCCTGCCGCAACAGCTGCCGCTGGCTATAGACCTGCTGTATAACGCGGGGGTCCCATAGGCGGATGTTGCTGACCGTGGTCCTGTTTGCCAGGATGTCATCGTAGGTCAGGTTCAACTCCGCCGGGAAGAGGCGCCTCTCCACCACCGCCTCCTCCCCTTCGTCCTGGATGCGGAAGGCGTCCTGGGTGGACTCGATGTTGCGTCCTATGTACTCGCTCTCGCGGGCGAGCTCCTTGGGCCTCACCACGTAGGTCTGCACGATGAAGGGGTAAAGCGAGCCGGCGAGGAGGGAAACCACCACTATGCCCACCAGGCCCGCCAGCGGCAGCCTCCATCCCCGGTAGCGTATGTTGAGGATGAAGAGCCCGGCGCAGACGAAGCACGTCGCGATGAGTATCCAGTACGCGGGTATCTGCGCGTGGACGTCGGTGTAGGTGGCACCCGTCACCGGGCCGCGCTGCGAATAAAGGAGGCCGAACATGCTGAGGCGGAAACGCCATGCCTGCAGCAGCAGCAGCGCCCCGGCCAGCACCGAGAGGTGGGCCTTGACGTGGGCCGCGAAGCGCTGTTTCCTGTCTCCGAAGTTGATGGCGCCGTAGAGGAAATGGACCAACGCGGAAACGATGATGGTGAAGATGAGCGTGGTGAACAGCCAGCCGGTCAAGTAACGGAGGAAAGGATACTCGAAGACGTAGAAGCCTATGTCCTTACCGAAGACGGGATCGACCTTGCCGAAGGAGGCGTGGTTGAAATACTCGAGCGCGTTCTCCCATTGCCCGGCGGAGGCCCATCCGACGGCGAAGGCGATCAAGGCGGACACGATGAGCATACCCCGGTCCAGCCAGCGGCCGGCGCTCTCACGGAAGTTCTGCAGCGATTCCTCGATGGGGGTAAGCTTTCCTGCAGGCCTTTCGTAACGCGGCGTAAGCCTTCGCGCCAGGTATATGTTCCCGTAGAAGACGGCGAAGAATATGATGGCGAAAGCGAAGAAGAGCCAGATCTGCGTGGTGATCCTTTTCCAGAAGACGGAGGTATATCCCACTTCCTTGTACCAGAGGTAATCCGTGTAGAAGGTGGACAGCCAGGAGGCGCTGAGGATCAGTACCAGGAGCACCACTACGATTATGCCGACTATCCACTTGGTGCGGTTGCTGATCTTCCTCCACCTCGCGCCGAACCCTCCGCCTTCTCCCGCGCTCCTGCGGCGGAAGAAGAGCGGCGGCTCGCCGCCTCCTCCCTTGAAAAGGGAATCCCAGGGTGATCTTTCCTCCGGCAAGACATTCCTCCTTGAACGGCTGTTGCCTGCTTATTTTGCTTCCAGTTAGATCATCTGCCTGCGAGCCTTCTGCCCGGCTCGCTCTCTCCCCCGCGAGATCCGTATCCGGTCACGCCCCGCGCCTGCAGGCCCCCTATCTTGATCCATTCCCCCCGCGTTTCGCGGCCGCGCATGCCGGGACTCTAAGCCGCCCGCATTCCTTATTCTCTCTCCGTCTCTCTCCGCGCTCCCTTCACTCCACCCCTACGAGCTCCTTGTATGCCTTCACCACCGCCGGCAGGTTCTCTCCCGCCTTCCCCAAGCATACCAGGTCGGCCATGCTGTCGTGATGGGTGGTGACGGTGTTGAAGAAGATGAGGCGCCCCCCTCGCCGCTTGGTGTATTCGGGAAGCGCAGCCGCCGGATAGACCTCCAGGCTGCACCCGATGACCAGCATGAGGTCGGAGGTGGAAGCGAGCTCCGCCGCCCTGGCGAGCACACGGGAGTCCAGGGGTTCCCCGAAGAAGACCACGTCCGGCTTGATGGCCGTCCCATCCTCGGGACAACAGGCCACGCATTCCCCTTCCCTGCTGAGCTCCTTTATCTCCTCCAGGCTGAAGACGCGCCTGCATCGCATGCAGTGGCCGGTCCTGTGCGTGCCGTGCAACTCGAGCACCTCGGTGGTGCCGGCCCTCTGGTGCAGGTTGTCGATGTTCTGGGTGATAACCGCCCGGCATTTTCCTAATCTTTCCAACTCGGCCAGGGCGTAATGGGCCGGGTTGGGCTCCGCCCTTTCCAGGGTGGGGTTCAGTTCCTTGGCCATCTCGTAGAAGCGCTCCGGGTGGTTGATGAAGGACTCGTAGGTTCCGTAGAGCAGTGGGTCGTACTTGGTCCACAGGCCTCCCGGGGAGCGGAAGTCGGGTATGCCCGACTCCACGGAGATCCCCGCTCCCGTAAGCGCCACGACCTGGCTGCTCTCCAGGAGCATCGCGGCCGCCTGCCGCACGCATTCCTCATCCACCATCTCTTCACCAGCCGGACAGCTCAAGTCACCCTCCTTGGCCTCGCATCCACGGTGAGATTATAGCACGCACCGACGGGAGGGTCGTTGGCACAGCTTGCGCCGGCAGGTGCTCTTTTCGCCATCCCGTCAGCGGCCCCCCGCCCGCCGCTTACCGCCTTCGTGCCCTCCTCCCCGCCGGTGGACATGCATGTCGATATGGCTCACAGGTTCATCCCCAGGGTGTTGTGTCCCCCGTCCCAACCCCCGCGGTAGAGAAAGTACATGGAGCGCTCGGCCACGATACCCCGTTGCGAGCTCACCTTGACGGCCACGTCCCTGCCCTCGCCCACCGCCTGGTTCACGTACACCGTCACCCTGCTCCCCGCCTGCACGTGCAGGTCCTGCCCCTGCACCTCTCCTCCCTGGAAAAAGTAGTCGATATGTACCTGCGCCTCCTGCGCGCCGGGGTTGGCCAGGCACAGCCACTCCTCGAAGCCGGCGCGGGTGGTGCCCTCGGCGAAGTACCACCTGTCGCTGGTCTCCGTGGCCCCCACCGTGATGTGGCCCCCGTCCCACGCCCCCCGGTAGGCGAAGTACATGGGGCGCTCGGCCACGATGGGTTGCGTGGAAACTATTTCCAGGGCCACGTCCTTTTCCGCGCCCACGGCGGAGTTGACGTCGATGCTCACCCGCCTTCGAGGGGCTATGAGCACGTCCTGCTGCATGGCCTCCCCCGTCGCTCCGCAATACCTCACCGTCACCTGCGCCTCCTGCGCGCCGGGGTTGGCCAGGCACAGCCACTCCTCGAAGCCGGCGCGCGTGGTGCCCTCGGCGAAGTACCACCTGTCGCTGGTCTCCGTGGCCCCCACCGTGATGTGGCCCCCGTCCCACGCCCCCCGGTAGGCGAAGTACATGGGGCGCTCGGCCACGATGGGTTGCGTGGAGACTATTTCCAGGGCCACGTCCTTTTCCGCGCCCACGGCGGAGTTGACGTCGATGCTCACCCGCCTTCGAGGGGCTATGAGCACGTCCTGCTGCATGGCCTCCCCCGTCGCTCCGCAATACCTCACCGTCACCTGCGCCTCCTGCGCGCCGGGGTTGGCCAGGCACAGCCACTCCTCGAAGCCGGCGCGCGTGGTGCCCTCGGCGAAGTACCACCTGTCGCTGGCCTCCGTGGCGGGCACGGAGCAGTGGCCGCCCTTCCAGGAGCCCCCGTAATCGAAATAGAGGGAGCGTTCGGCGTATAGCCTCTGCGCCGCCGAGACGGAGAGCGAGACGTCGCGCCCCGAACCGATCTCGGAGTTCACGTTCACGGTGACGCGGGAGCGGGCGGGTAGATTGTAATAGCGGATGCGGTTAGCCCCCTGCGCCACCATGTAAGTGACGGTGGCCGTGTACTGGGAATCGTAGGGGTTGAGGATGGTCAGCCACTCCTCGAAGCCGGCGCGCGTGGTGCCCTCGGCGAAGTAGGAAGTGAACTGGGGTTCCTGTTCATAAACCGTGAAGGGGTAAGGGTTGCTGTCCCCGAGCATGGTGGAGACCACCACCGGCCCGCTGGTCGCCCCCCCGGGGACGGCCACCAGTATGTAATTCTCGGACCACAGAGTGGCCGTGCCCGCGTCAACCCCGTTGAAGGTCACCCTGCTCAAGCCCGGGACCTGCAGGGCACCGAAATTCCTGCCCTGGATGGAAACGGGGGTGCCCGGCCAGGCGCCCGGGGGAAAGACGGCCTCTATCACCGGCGGCTCCAGCGGCTCCTGCGCTTCCGCCGGCACGGGAAAGGCCATGGCCACGGCCAGCGCCAGAGCCATTACCGCAAGGCCGGCGCCACGACGCCGGGTGGGCGGCATCCCGGGGGGGTTCCGGCGGCGTTTTGCCGCGTGACGCCGGCCCGTCACCGTTCTTCCCTCCGCGCGTCGCATCCTCTTCTCCACCGCTTTCCTTCTCGCTCCGCCACCCCATCCGTCTCCGACACGTCCATTATAAACGCCGGTCCGACACGCAACCCATCCGCCCCCCGCAAAGAGGAGCGCGGGGTCGGGGAACCATGCGCCAGATGAACCATGGCCCGGACCGTCCGGGTGATGCGAGTCACCTTAACCGTGGTGACGGAGGGGGATCCCTTGACGGAGGCGTGGGCTGGATGATCGCAGGACTCCGCGGCTTCGTGGGTGCGGCACTGGAGCCGGGGCTCCCGTAACGGATGCGAGGGTTATCGCATATGTACGAAAAGCAAGGTCAGCATGACGGTCAAGGCGTTTTTCGCAGGGCCGCAGGGGTCCCTCGTGCCTTCTCGAAGCCGCCTGCGCCGAGATCCCATGCGTGCCCGGTAGGTGGGCACGAAAGGCGGTCGCAAGTTGTCCCGGAAATGCGGGCTTCCCGGGAAAGCCGCGCTTCCCGGGAAGCGATGCAGGCGATTTTCTACTATCTATGCAATCTACAATATAGACGATCCAGCCGCTACCGCACGGAACCTTCCAGGCAATACACGCCCGTCACGGTGTTTCCGCCACGATCCTACTTCTTCTCGCCCCCCGCCGGCGTGAACGACTTCATCACCACCAGGTTTTCGGCCGTCTCGAACACGGGATCGGTGTCGCCGACGACGCTGTCAACAACGGCCACGAACCCAATCCCCTGCACCAGCCAGCCATAGTCTATGTAATGATGGCCGGCTCCGTCGCTCGCGTCGAAGCGCACGAGCACCGCGTCATGGGTTCCCGCCGGCGTCACGACCTTCCCCTCGGCTACGGCTTCCCAGGTCTTTCCGGGAATGGTGAAAGCGTACTTACCCTTCACGGTCACGGCGACCGCGTCCACGGAGCCGGTGCTGCCCACGCTTATGGGGAAACTCATCGGCGTCCTGGCCACGGGAGTCCTATGGTCATGGGGGCTCACGTAGCGGTACACCAGCTTTTCCGGTTTCTCGGACGCGACGTTATAGTACTCCTTGCTGTAACCCCACGTTTTCCAGGCCTTCCCGGCGGCGTCGTTGCTGCAGTAATAGTACCCCCATACGCGGTGGCCGCCGGAGAATACGCGGAGATAGCGTATGGCGTAGGTGGCCTCGGGGAATTCCGCCGCCTCCGGCGCCTGGTTTATGTCCACCACCTCCTCGGTATACTCAATAGGGGTGGTCATGTTGAAGTACCAGGGGCCCTTGAGGTCGAAATAGACGGGGTTAAGGTGGCTGATGGCCTTCACGCTGTAGTAGTGGGACGACGCGAAGTTTATGGGGCTCACGCTGCTGGCATAGAGTCTCGCCGCGTCCCAGTACCCCAAGGCCCTGGTGCCGTTGATGTCGCCGTGGATGTCGTTCCACCAGTCGTCGGTGTAATGGACGGCCTTCTCTCCCACCTGCAGCTCCCAGTAATCGATGGTGAGGCCCTTGGCGGCCTGCTGCGACACCTGCTTCTCTTCCGCGGGCGGCACTCCCACCGGCTGTTCCTCCGCCCACACGGTGGCGTTCAGTGCCAGCAGCAGGGCCGCTAACAATGCCACCATGCCGGCGAGCACGGTCGCCCTCTTTCCCCTCTTTCCCTTCTCGGCTTTTTTCATTACCACACCCCCTCCTTCACATCCTCTCCCCACCGGGGCGGTTCAAATCCGTCCGCGCCGTAAAGCCACGCCTCTTCATGCGATCCTTCACCCGCGTGCCGCGCGGCGCAACGCGCCGGCTGCGACGCGGGCGCCTCCCTTTTCCTCTTGTAATTTATGTAAAATATGTTAAACCGTGCCTGGCATCATGTCCACGTCATATATCCTTTTTCGGCTGCTTGCGTCGCTTCCTGAAGCGCCGCCCCCCTGCTGGACGATTACGCAAGACATCCGCGCCGCGCCGATTTGCGTTAAAATTAGCGTGTAGCGAAAAGGAGGGGGTCTGCATGGAGGGAAGGATACTATTCGTCGACGACGAACCGGAGATCCTCAATGCGGTGAAGTTCTATCTCGAGGACGAGGACTTCGAGGTTTACGTGACCACCGAGGGCAACCGTGCGGTGGAGCTGGCGGAATCCCTGCGTCCCGACCTCATCATCCTCGACGTCATGATGCCGGTGATGGACGGGATACAGGTATGCCGCCAGCTGCGTTCCCGCACGCGCACGCGCATGATCCCCATAATCTTCCTCACGGCGCGCGAGTCGGTGGAGGACAAGATCAAGGGCCTGGAGGCCGGGGGCGTGGACTACATCACCAAGCCCTTCCACAACCAGGAGCTCATGGCCCGCATCAAGGCGCACATCCGCCAGAGCCACGAGAACCTCTCCGGGCACCCGGTGACCGGCCTGCCCGGGGCTTCCACCATAGAGAAGGAAATCAACGGGCGCCTGCAACGGGGCGAGATCTTCGCCGCCGTCTTCGCGGCCATAGATCACCTGAGGGAATACCGCGACGCCTACGGGGTGAGCCGCGCGGACCGCGTGCTCGCCGCCTTCGCCCGCATGATCGAGGAGGAGGCCGCCGAGCGGGTGGGCGAGAGGGCTTTCATCGGCCAGCCCACCTACGAGGAGTTCCTTGTCCTCTGCCCCCCGGAGGTGGCGGAGCCGCTCTGCAAAGGCTTGGTGGAGCGCTTCGAGAAGGAGAAGGCGGATTTCTACTACGAGCAGCACCGCCAGCGGGGGGAGCTGCACTACTACGATTACCGCGGCAATGCCGTGAGCGCCCCCCTGGTCAGGCTTTCCCTGGGCGGCGTATGCAACACCCGTCGTTTCCTCGCCACCTATAACGTCCTTGCGGAATGGGGCGCCCAGGCGGTCCTCAAGGCACGCGCGCACGAAGAGAGCGCCTTCGTCATCGAGGAGTGAAATGGCCGGCGAACTCATCCTCGTCGTGGACGACGAGCCAAACATCACCGAGCTGGCCCGCCTCTACCTGGAAAAAGATGGATTCAGGGTGGCGGAGGCCCGCGACGGAGAAGAGGCGCTCCGCCTCTTCGAGGAGCTGCACCCCGCCCTCGTCGTCCTGGACATCATGATCCCGGAGCCGGACGGGTGGGAGGTGTGCAGGCGCATCCGGGCGCGCTCCAACCTCCCCATCATCATGCTCACCGCGCGCGAGGACGAGGTGGACAAGGTGGTGGGCCTGGAGCTGGGCGCCGACGATTATCTCACCAAGCCCTTCAGCCCCCGGGAGCTGGTGGCGAGGGTCAAGGCCGTCCTGCGCCGCACCCTTCCCCTTGCCGAATCCCGCGAGGTGCTCCACGTCGAGGACCTGGTGATCGACGCCTCCCGGCGCAAGGTCATGCAAGGCGAACGAGCCGTCGAACTCACCCCCCGCGAATTCGACCTCCTTTACGTCCTGGCCCTGAACCGGGGCATCGTCATGAGCCGCGAGAAGCTGCTGGAGAGGGTGTGGGGATACGATTACTACGGGGACACGCGCACCGTGGACGTCCACATCCGCCACATGCGCGAGAAACTCGGCGACAACCCCCAGGAGCCTCGCTACGTGGAGACGGTATGGGGGGTGGGATACAAGTTCCGGGAAGGAAAGCGCTGAGCGATGACCGCCGAAAGAGGTCCCCGTTTCCGAACCCTGCGCGCGAGGTTCCTCTTTTACTTGCTGGTCCTTGGCCTCCTGAGCCTTTTTCTCTTCGGCGCCCTCTTCGCCTTTTTCGCCTGGAGGGAAAACGACCGCCTGGAGAAACGCGCGCGCGCCGAACTGGTGGAGCAGGCGAAGGAGATGGCGCGTGACCTGGAGGTGGCCTTCAACCTGGTGCAACGTTTTCCCGACCTGCCCGCGGCCAACCAGGAGCGCATCACCCAGCTCCTGCGCCTGGAGGGCAAGCTGGTGAACGCGGTCAGCGTGGTGGTGGACGCGCAGGGATACGTGGTCGCCCCGCTCCCCCTGCCCCTGCGCTATCCCCGCCGCATCGCAGCGGACCTCCTGGCGGAAGACGAGGCAAGGGCGGTGGACGCAGACATATCTCCGCTGGGAAGCTGCCTGGTGGTGGCCATCCCCCTCAACATAGCCGCGGAACATTCCTACCATAACCTCGTGGTGGCGAAGAGAAGGGACCAGCTCCTGCAGGCGGGCGTGGGGGACCTTATCCGCTACCTGGCCATCGCCGGCGGCGCCGCCCTGGTCATCTCCGTCCTCCTCGCCCTCTACCTCAGCAACTACGTCACGCGTCCGCTGCACCGCCTGAGCCGCGCGGCCTGGGAGATGGCCCACGGGAACCTGGAGAGCAGGGTGGAGGTGGAGGGAAGGGACGAGATATCCTCGCTGGCCCGCTATTTCAACTACATGGCGGAACGCCTGCAGCGCGGTTACCAGCAGCAGAAGGAGTTCGTGGCCAACGTGTCTCACGAGATAAGGACCCCGCTCACCTCCATCGAGGGTTTCACCCAGGCCCTGCTGGACGACATGGTGGAACGGGAGGACGAGAAGAAGCGCTACCTGCGCATCATTCAGGAGGAGACCCGGCGCCTGCAGCGGGTGCTCGCGCAGCTCCTGGCCCTCTCCCGCCTGGACGCCGGCGCATGGATACTGCATCCGGAGACCGTTTCGCTCCCCGATCTGCTGGGCGAGGTGCGGGAGAGACTGCGACCCCGGGCGGAGGATAAGGGCCTGGCCATCGAGCTCTTCCTCTCTCCCGCTCTGCGTCCGGTCGAGAGCGACCGCGTCGCCCTGGAGCAGGTGTTCACCAACATTCTGGACAATGCCGTCAAGTTCACCCCGCAAGGGGGCACGGTGCATGTCTCCGCGGACCCCCTGCCCCGGGGAGGGGCGCGCATCCAGGTGCGCGACAGCGGGCCCGGCATACCGGAGGAGGACCTGGAGCACATCTTCGACCGCTTCTTCCGCGTGGAGAGGTCGCGCTCCCAGCAGTACGGGGGCTCCGGCCTGGGGCTCGCCGTCTGCCGCGAGCTGGTTCGCCTGCTGGGGGGAAGGATCACCGCGTGGAGCCAGCCCGGCAAGGGGAGCGTGTTCACCGTTGAGCTTCCCGGCACCCTGCCGGAGATTCCCGGGGAGATGGGCGGCGCGGAACCCTTCCGGGGCTCCCCGCAGGACGGCGCCTAGCGCGCTTCCCGGCTTCCGGCCGAGCGCGCGCAAGCGGACTCCCGTCCCGGAAGCCGCTGCGACACGGCGCGGCGGCTCGTGTCACTGAAAATCAGCAAGGCGGGCCGGTCAATGTCCGGCCAATATCCTCCGGTTACCGCCACCGTCATCACGCGCCGTCCGCCCCGCCGCCCCACGCGCTCCGCTACCATGGTGATAACCGTGGTCATGATCGTGATCATGATATCGGTCATAATACTATTAATTAAGGACGGGTGAGGACGCCGGCGCGGCGGCGCCGGGAAAGCTGAGCGCCGCCCTTATTGCCGGAGACACGTCCGGCACGTGGAGAGGGGAAGGCCTGTGCCCGAGCTTCCGGAAGTGGAGACCATACGCGGGCAGCTGGCACGGGAGCTGCGCGGTGCCCGCATCCTTTCCTGCGAGGTGTTTCTTCCCCGCCTGGTAAGATCTCCCACCACGTTGGGCTACCGCAGGGGGGTCAGGGGAAGGAAGGTGCGCGGGGTGAGGAGGCGGGGCAAGTACATCATCATCGCGCTGGACGGCGGGCGGGAGCTCGTCATCCACCTGGGCATGTCCGGCTCCCTGGTCCTGGTCCCGCGCGGCGCGGAGAGGCCCCGCCACACCCACATAGTCTTCCGTCTGGAGGACGGCAGGGACCTCCTCTACGTCGACCCGCGCACCTTCGGCGAGACGGCGCTGGTGCGCGACGGCGACTACCGTTCCCTCCCCTCCCTTTCCAGGATGGGCCCTGAGCCGCTGGCGAAGGATTTCACCGCCGCACGACTGGCGCTCGCCCTGCATGGCAAGTGCAGGGTGAAGTCGGCGCTCCTGGACCAGGCGCGCCTGGCGGGGCTGGGGAACATCTACGCCGACGAGGCGCTGCACCGCGCGGGCATACATCCCCTGCGGCGCGCGGACACGCTGGATGCCGGTGAGGTCGCACGCCTGCACGCCGCCATCCGCGAGGTGCTCGCGGAGGCCCTGGCTGGCGGCGGCTCCTCGGTGAGCGACTACGTGGACCTGCAGGGAGAGAGGGGGAGCTTCCAGGAGCGACACCGCGTTTACCGTCGCGCCGGCGAGCCATGCCGGTCATGCGGTGGGATCATATGCCGGGAAAAGGTTTCCGGGCGCGGCACCTACTTCTGCCCACGCTGCCAGAGATAGGGGAAAGCCCGCCCTTTTCTCGCCCTGCTCCCCTCCCGGGCAAGGTTTACTCACACGTCAAGTCGACCATACGCGAAAGAGCGGGCCGGGTGCCATTTTTTGGCAAGATAGCGAAATACTGATTGGCCCAGGGCTCGACCATACCCGAAAGACCGAGCCGGGTGCCATTCCGCGATCGCTGACCGTACAAATCGGGCATGACCCGGCAAGGCAGGAAACATGTCGGGGGGGCACCATGCGGTTGCAACGCGGATTGACGGCAGCGATGCCGCCGTAAGCCCGCCCCGGTTCCCAACGCCGGATGACGAAGGGGGCGGGTCCGGGCCCGCCCCCTTCGCAAGAGCGTTTTTCAGTAGCTGCCGTAGCCTATGGAGCAGGAGCCACCGGACTTGAGGGACCCGTCGATAGGATCCCTGTAGGTGAAGTACATGGCCCGCTCCGCGACCACGCCGGCGATCATGCCGGCCTGGTACTCCGCGCTCGCCCCTCCCAACGTCTCCGCCTCGATCATGGTGGAGACGTCGGTCGCCGCCAGGGATGGGTCCTGGTCGTCAACCTTGATGGTCAGGCGGTAGTAGGCGGGCACGTCGTATTCCTTCTTCACCGTGTGGCCGCTGGGGGTCATGAAGGTGGCCTTGACCTTCATGGGGATGCTCATGGGGTTCATGACGCATACGTAGGTGTCGAAGGAGCCGCCGGTGTAACCCTCCGCCAGGAACCAGTAGTTGTAGGCGTGGGCTGCCCCGATGGAGGTGTGGCCATCGCTCGCCGTGCCGTAGCGGAAGTACATGGCCCGCTCCGCTACGACATACGCCGGCGTGGTGGTACCCGCCTTGTACGCCTGCACCTTGGTGGAGACGTCCGTCCCCTCCAGGCCGGGCACGGCGTCCACCTTGATGGTGTCGCGTGACCAGGGCTTAACGCCCGGGTGAGTCACGCTCACCGGCGTGAAGCCCGGCTTGTTGGAGTAGAAGGTGTACACGATATCCACGTAGTCTCCGGACGGGTTCATGACCTCGACCCAGGTGTCGAAGTCCCCTCCCGTATAGCCCTCGGGGAGATACCACGTGGAAGCGGCGCTGGGCGCGCCCATGGAGCAGGACCCTCCCGCCTTCCCGTAGTAGTCGAAGTACATGGCCCTCTCCACCACCAGGCCCACGCCCCCGTTCGAGAAGACGTAGGTAGAGACCTCAGTGTTGTCGAACTTCACTTCCTGCCCGGTGCCGCCTCCGCCGGTGGCCGCGCCCACGTCCGCGATGAGGTTATCCGTGCCCTCCTTCCACACCAGGTCGTCGATCTTGATGGTCCTCCTGCGCTGCGCCGGCACCGAGGTCTTGAACATGTAATACTGGTCGCTCCAGGGCACCAGCAGTTTCACGTACACGTCGTTGGCGTCCGTGTCCGTGGGGTTCATGAGCACCAGCCAGGTGTCGAAGCCGCCGCCCGTGTAACCCTCCGGGAGGTACCAGTAGCAGCTCGTGTCGGTCGCTCCGATGGAAGCATGCCCGCCGGCGCGAGCGGCGCCGCCCCCCTCGTACCTGAAATACATGGCCCTCTCGGCGATGATCCCGTCCCCCGTGGCGGTGACCATGGTGGCCACCTCCTTGTTCTTCAGCGCCGGGATGGAGTTCAGCAGCACCGAGGTCCTGGTCTCCTTGCCCAGCGGCAGGTCCATGTCCACGGGGTCACCGTCGTTGAGGAAGAAGCGCAGGTGCGCCGTGGCGTCGGTCTGGTTGGGGTTCTGGATGGTGATCCAGGTGTCGAAGTCCCCTCCCGTGTAGCCCTCCGCGAAATACCAGCCCGTGCTGCCGCAGCTTGCCCGGAACTCCTCTCCGTCGGCCGCCGGCGCGACGGCACCCGCCAATACCGTCGAGAACAAGATGAAAATGACGGGAAAGATGACGGGAAAGATGGCGTTTACCCTTTTTCGCATTTGGCATCCCCTCCTTGCGTACCACGGGGCCAGGGCGAGCCCCGTTCGGAAACCGTGCCTTTCCCTCGTCGACCTTACTCTCCCTCGGCGGCCTAAGCGATGGATCGCCGGTAAGAAAAGAACGCGAGGGCTCCGCCTTGCTTTTTCCTGCCGGCATCACCGATGAAAAGAGAACTATTAATTATTTTTTTCGACCGATTCAGCCTTCGTCTTTACCTTATGCCCGGACCCTAAGGCCCTTTACCGGACCTTTCATACATCCCGCCACGCGTTCTCTCGCGCCTCCCCTTATGGGCACCTCTATGAACCCTCGCCGCAGCCCGCTCTTATGCGCATGCGGGTCCCCGTAATGCGTGCTCCCGTGCTGTTTCCCGGTCCCGACGCTTGCCGGCCGCGGACCGGCGTCCCCGCGCCCGCGCTCCCACACGCGGGAAACACGATGCGGCGCGCTTGCGTCGCGTTCAGGCATGGGAGCGATATCCCTCGGAAAAGGGCGGCTCTGGGTACCCCTTGCACGGGTGAGGCGAAAGGCGGGCGACGGCGAGCGGTGCCGGGTCCTTCATGACGACCAGGGGGACCCGTGGACGGGGTTGCGCAGGAGGCAGGCAGTGGCGCCGGCGGTCATCGCCAGTGCCTCCCGCGGACCTATGCTGGATTGCCCGTGGCGCCGCGGACGCATCTCCACCGCGATCTCGCTCACGCGATGTCCGGCCCGCGAGAGGAGCAACAGCCAGTAGGTTTCCGGATAACGCCGTGAAGCGCGGGAGGCGAGGAAGCTCATTGCCGCGCGGGAGTAAGCCTGGAAGCCGGAGGTGGGATCGCTGAAGGCACGGCGCGTGGCCGCTCTCAAGACGAGGCGGAAGTAAGCCATCCCCATGCGGCGGGGGAGAGATGTCCCTCCTCCGGAAGCGTTCCGGCCTTTCCCGTCCAGGAAACGCGAGCCTATCGCCACCTCCGCCTCGCCCCTCACGAGCGGTTCCAGCAGGGCGGGGATGCAGGCCGGCGGGTGCTGACCGTCACCGTCGAGACGCACCGCAAAGCGGTAGCCCCTGTACCAGGCGTAGGAGAGACCGCGGCGCATCATCTCCCCGATGCCGCGGTTACTGCTGGACCTGAGGACCGCGGCTCCAGCCGCGTAGGCCTTCCCGGAGGTACCGTCGCACGAGCCGTCGTCGAGAACCAGGACATCCACCTCCCCATACATCCACTTGATCTCCTGGACCAGCCGTCCCACGTTCTCCGCCTCGTTGTAGGCGGGTACGAGGAGCAGCGTCTCCTCGAGGACAGCATCCATGTCGCGCCCCTCGCCCTCCCCGCCGCCCGCGCGGGGCCCTTTGAGCCAGGCCTCCCCGAAGAGCGAAAGGGGGCCTTCCGCGCCCCCGTCGCATACGTCCTCTCCCGCACCGCTCCCGCCGGGCCTTCCTCCTGAACGGCCCCCGCAGCCCTCCTTACGGCCGAATGCCACTCCGCCTTCCTTGCCCCCTTCTCCCCTGCCGTGGAGACCTCCGCCATCGGCGCCGCGAGGGAACCCGCCGGGGCCCGTTTCTCCACCACCGCGTGGAAAGAGGGGTCCGCGGCGGCAGAGGTCCCAGAAGCATGCGGCCACGGCCAGCGCCAGCAGGGCATATGCGGCACCCAGGGGCACTGCGGCGCCGCATGGCCCGCTTGCAACGCCACGGTAGCCCTCACTCGCCAGCACCACGTACCGTCCCTCTCTTGCCACTATCTTCCAGCCGGGCGGACCTTCCGGCAAAGCGCCTGCCAGCGGGGCGGCTCCCCGTATAGCGGTTCCCCCCGGAGCAGCTCCCGTGGCGCCTCCTCCACGGACATCCCCCTGCGGGAAGGGCACTCGCGACGACCCGCCCGCCCCGCCTATCACCGCCAGGTCCGCGCCGCCAAGGCCCTCCAGGAGGCCGACCTCCTCCCCCGGCTGCACCTCGTGGAACATGCCGCGCGTCGCGTACCTTCCGGTCATGGCGTAAATGAGGTCACCGAGTCTTCCGTCGAGGACGAAGACGACGTCGCCCTGCCGGCTGTTTTCCTGCACGGCGCACATCAGGGCCTCGTTCTCCCGCCCGAAGATTTCCTGGTCCGCTCCCGGCTGCCTGCCCGCCTCCTCCAGGCCCGTGAGCACCAGGAGGGAGGTGGGCGCGAGTTCCAGGCGCAGGGAATCACTTTTTTCCACCGGGAGGCCCGCAAACGGCGCCCCATCCGCGCCGATGGGCGGCCGCGGGTTACCCGCAGCGAACGGCGCCCCGTCCAGGGGCGGACGCGCCGTCTCCCGCGCCGCCGGCGCGCTCCCCGGCAATGCCCACGCCCGCGCCCCCGCGCCGCCCGCGTTCCTGGTCGTGAGCACGGGGTCCACCAGGAGGAGGAGCATCGCCGCGCCGACGGTGAGAAGGACGACCGCCGCGCGGGAGGAGGTGGCGGCGGCGCTGCGGCGCTCAAGGGCGCCGTGCAGGACCGCGC
Organism: Actinomycetota bacterium; assembly: GCA_014360655.1. Taxonomy (NCBI): domain Bacteria; kingdom Bacillati; phylum Actinomycetota; species Actinomycetota bacterium. Next base: position 22,861 of record JACIXC010000007.1, read on the forward strand.
AGAGCCGGTCCAGCGCCACCGCGCCCAGCATGGCCAGGGGCAGGAAGGCATGTCCCTCCCAGAAACGGTTGGAGTAGAAGAAGGCTATGGGCACCATGGAGAGCAGGTAGGAGGGCAACAGGTAGTAAGTGCCTTTCCTGCGGTAGCAGACCACTGCTCCCGCCAGCGCCGCCAGCCACGCCAGTACGTGCACGACGAGGGCTCCGCCCCCGCCAGGCTCCGAGAAGTGCAGGCTGGATAGGTTGGTAATGATTACCAGGCCCCAGGGAAGGTACAGGAGGTAGGCGAGCGCCAGCGTGGCCGTTATCCTCTTCCAGTATCGCCGCCTGTGCGCGAGATACACGACGAGCGCCAGCGCCGCCAGGTGCCCCAGCACCAGGTGGGCGTAGAGGCACATGGCGAGGAGCAGGCCTGCGGCGAGGGGCCGGTCTTTCTCCAGGGCCAGGAAGAGCAGGGGCGTCAGCACCAGGACCAGCGAGGCGGCGACGGTGATCCCCGTCTGCCAGAAGAAGGCGTAAGGAACGCACAGGAAGAGCAGGGAGAAGAAGGCGGCGCGCGCGCCGAAAAGCCGGCGCATCATCCACCAGGCGGCGAACATGATGAGGGGAAACATGACCAGGCAGACCAGGGTGGCTACGGCCTCCTGCGAGAGCCCCAGGTCCTGCAGCAGGGACATGCTCACGTGCAGCAGGGGCGGGTAGAGGTGGGGCCTGCCCTCGGGGGCGTAGTCCCAGAAATCCCACGTGGTCACGCCTCCCGCCTCCCGGAACCCCCGCGTGACCGCCATGTGGTAGGGGATGTCCAGGAAAACGGGATACATGGATACGTTCACCAGTATGAGTACGAGAAAGAGGAGCAGGAGTGCCGCGGAGGCCAGGTCCCAGCCATCCCGCCCCTTCAGCCACTCCCTGAATCCCGCGAGCCTTGCCCTCAAGATCTACCTCCCTTTCTCAGCCCCCATTCTTTCCGCTTCCCGCATATATCGCTTTCTCTTGCCCTATCTTCGCCCCCAGCGGTTAACGCTCCCTTGTGAAAATGTAAAGAAAGGATTAAGGATGTGATCGCCCTTTGGCGCAGGCGGCCCGGCCGCCGGAAGGAGGACGGATACGCACCCACCCAGCCCGGGGAACTACAGGGTCGGTCGCAGCGAGGACGCCTTACCCAAGGTTTCGGATTAATGAGAAAGGCACGCGGCGCCGAGCGTGACCGTTACCCTGAGGCCCCGGGCCGGAAGAAGGACGGATACGCACCCACCCAGCCCGGGGAACTACAGGGTCGGTCGCAGCGAGCCTGCGAGCGAGACCGTTACCCGGCGGCCCGGCCGCCGGAAGAAGAACGCATACGCACACAACAGGCACAAGACGGCGCCCGACCCCCTGCGCCCGGGGCACGGTCAGCGGGGGAGGCGGAAGTACATGGGGCGCTCCGCCACCGTGGGCAGGGAGGTGTGCACGTGCACCGAGAGGTCCCTTCCCGGTCCCAGGAGGTGGTTGACGTTCACCGTGGTGCGGGAGTGGGGCGGAAGCCAGATGCGGTGGGGGGTGACCTCCCCCTGCGCTCCGTAGAAGGTGAGGTCGGCCGCCACCGCCTCCCCCTGCGGGTTCTGCAGGCACAGCCATTCCTCGAAGCCCTCCCGCGTGGTGCCCTCGGCGAAGTACCAGTCGCAGCGGGCCTCCCCCGTGCCCAGCACGCAGTGGCCGCCGGACCAGGAGCCGCGGTAGAGGAAGTACATGGGGCGCTCCGCCACCGTGGGCAGGGAGGTGTGCACGTGCACCGAGAGGTCCCTTCCCGGTCCCAGGAGGTGGTTGACGTTCACCGTGGTGCGGGAGTGGGGCGGAAGCCAGATGCGGTGGGGGGTGACCTCCCCCTGCGCTCCGTAGAAGGTGAGGTCGGCCGCCACCGCCTCCCCCTGCGGGTTCTGCAGGCACAGCCATTCCTCGAAGCCCTCCCGCGTGGTGCCCTCGGCGAAGTACCAGTCGCAGCGGGCCTCCCCCGTGCCCAGCACGCAGTGGCCGCCGGACCAGTCCGCCAGCCACCTCATGTCGCGAAGGTGCACCGTAATGCGCGTCGGATCCAGGGTTACGTCATGCCCCCCGGCGGCGAGCACTCTCGCCGTGGACTCGAGCATGATGCGCAGGGCGTTGTAGGGATAGCCGGTGTTGCGCGTGCCGTCATGGTAAGGATTGGTATTCTCACCGAAGGGGGTATCCGGATCATGCCTCCCGTAGCCGCTCACCGGGAGGAGGACGTGCTTGGCGGCGTACCAGTCCAGGGCCACGGGGTCCGTCCCCGCCAGCAGGATGTCGGTGCGCACCGCCTTGGAGTAGGGGCCCGCCGGGCCGTCGGGATGGGAGGGGCTCACCCAGATGGCGTCCAGTATGTTCAGGCAGGGATAGATGACCTCGTTCATCATCCTTCCCATGAAACCGTTGAAGATGAGGTCGTGATGGACGTTGGTGGTCATGTGGATGCTGGGCACGCCCATGAAGTTCTTCAGGCAGGCGGTGACCCCCGTCGCGTTGTGCGACTTCAGGACGGGAACGTTGATGAGCTTCATCCTGCTCTTGTCGTAGCCGCTCCCGGTCCAGATGCCGTGACGCAGGGAGACGCAGGTGCCCCTCCCGGTGATGAACTTGGGGTAGGAGACGTTGTTGCCCAGGTTCACGTAGCCCTGCCGGAAGTCGCCTACGTCGAACTCTCCCACCAGGTTGTCGGTGAAGGACCACCAGCTCGAGGCGGAGACGCGGGAGGGGTCCCCGAAGGAATCCACCACCGCCCGGAAGGACTGGCGGGTGTCCTCGGCATTGTTCCTGACCTGGTCGTAATCCGGCCCCCCCTCGCAGTTCTCCACCACCACCACCTCGCCGGTGAAGCCGTCCGGATGCTCCAGGACGGCGGCGATCAACCCCTTCACCACGTCGGTATTGGTCATCCCCCTCTGGTCAAAGGCCGCGTTGACCTTGATGAGCACCACGTCGTCGCGGGCGATGAGCCCGCCCGGCCCCGCGCCGTTCCCGTACCTGTCGCTGCGGTAGAGGAAAAGCCCGCCCTCGCCCATGTAATGCACCAGGGCGTCCACGCCCGGATGGTGAGAGCTCCCCGGCACGGGCCGCGGGACGTGGTTGACCACGAAGATGTCGTGCGCCGTGGAGGGATCCGCCGCCTGCCAGGTCGCGGGGAGGAGGGAGGCGGCACGCACCCGCGCCTCGGCGACGTCCGGGAGAGAGGCCACTGCTCTCGCCGGCGCCTGTCCGCCCAGCGAGAGCGGCAGCACGGCCAGGAAGAGCAGCAGCAGTGGCACCGCCCGCGCCCTGCAATTCAGCGTCCGCCTGAAGGACGCCGCGCACCAGGCCCCTCCCAGCGCGAGCAACCATCCCGAATGGACCATGGCCGCCTGCTGGCACGGGTAACGCAGGCGCGAGGGCTTGCGCCCGCTCCTGATGACAAGCCACAGGAGGCAGAGGAAGGAGAAGAGCGGGTAGGTGATCCCTGCCAGTAAGCTTCCGGTGGATCTCCGCGGCGACCTCCGGGGCGTGCTCATCGGCGCACCATGCGGCGAGCCCAGCGGCATTCGCACGTGCCGCCGCCCCGCGGCTTCCGCGACCTTTCCCTTCCCGCCACACGCGTCATCCATGGGCACCGTTCCGCGCGCCGGGGAGTCGCCTTCAAAGGCGGGCTCACGATCGGGCTTTCAACCCGGCTCCACAACCGGGCCTTACGATCCGTCCCTGCGCCATCCCCCGTGTCTTCCAGTATAGCAATCCCCGATCCCGGGCGCAGCGGCACGGAAACGCCCGGCGCAGCACCGCGGACACGTGCCGCCGACACGGAACGGAGCGGCCGGGGAATACGCGTGAAGGAGCGCACGGCGCCTGCACTCAAACACCGTACCTCAAGAAGGCGGTAACGGCGCTTGCCTGGCGGAACCACAACTGCGTGAGGAGGGCGTAGGCGTAGAGGAGGGCGCCCTGTCCCCGCAGTATGCCGAGCTCATGCCGCGCGGTGAAGACGGCCCCCGCGCCCACCAACCCCGGATAAAGGCTGGAGACGACGAGAAAGGCGGCGAAGGGCGGCCATCCCACCTTACCCAGCGCGAAGAAGGCCACGGTGACGACATAGCAGAACAAGCCGAGGATAGGCATCAGGTTCACCAGAAGCCAGAAGGCGGGAAGCTGCACCATCCCCAGGTAACCGTACCCCGGCCTGAAGAGCATGTCCCTTCCCGACCACATGGCCTCGACCACCCCCTTGCGCAGGCGGCTGTATCCCCGGAAGTGCTCACGCCAGCTGCGGGGGAAAGGCCTCCGCAACGTTACCCGGGGCAGCAGGGCGAAGCGGTAGGGCTTCTTCTCGCCACGCATCAGGCGGTGGAGGCGCACGGCCATGTCCATCTCCGCCTCGAGCGTGGCAGACCCCGCGCGGAACCCCCCCGCCTTCAGGAGGTCTTCCCTGCGGTATATCACCAGTGAACCGGACATGACGGGGGGTCCACCGAGGGAGGGGGCACCGGCCAGGTAGCCCAGCTGCATGCGCAGGGATTCCATGAAGGAGAACCTCGCCATGCGACCGGGCGGCAGAAGGTGATCCTCCTCCATCTCCGAGGGAACCTCCACCCCCATGGCCGCGACCGTCTCCTCCCCGCCCTCCATGAAGGGCTTCACCAGGCACAACAAGGCGTCCTCCTCCAGGTAAGGTTCCCCGTCGAGGACGGCGAAGAGCGGGTAGCGGGCCAGGTTCAAGGCAAGGTTCAGGAAAGAGCTGCCGTCCCCTTCCGCCACGACGAGGAGGAGGCGACGGTCCCCGCTCTGGTAGATCTCCCGCGGTTCCGGCGAGGCCGTGAAACGCCTGAACACCCTGTCCAGCCGTCGGAGGTAATAAGCCTCCACTATGGCCTCCAGCCTCTCGTCATCCCCGTGGGCGGCAATGATGAGCTCCAGCTGGGGGAAGCGCTGGCCCAGCAGGTGGTCGATCCACTGCACCGCGTCTCCCTCTACCGCGCTGAGGTCGCCGACCAGCGTGACCGGGGGCACCAGGGTGCTGCGCGTGAGGCGGTGTGCCTCCTCGAGGTATCCCATCTTATTCCATCTCAGGGCCGACCTGTATCCCAGGGCCAGGTGAAGAAGGTGGGTGCTGTAGATGAAGAAATAATACGCGACGGCGACATAGACCAGCAGATGGTAGACGCTCACCTGTCTCCTCGCTCGCGCTACGGAACCTTCCCGCCCGTCTCCTCCCGGCCCGGCTGGTCGCCTCTCGCACCCTCTCGACCCGCTTCCTCACGGCCCGGTTCCTCGGGCTGACCCTCTCCTCGCTCGCCCTTTCCCGCGCCGTCACCGTTCCCCTGCGAGGCGGCGAAACCCGCGACCTTCTTCCTCACCGTATCCAGCAGGGGATGCTCGACGCCCTCGAGAAGGGAAAGGAACCCCGCCACCACGGACCTCTCCCGGGAACGGAGGATGAAATCCGCGATGCAGCCCACCCGCCCCATCTCCGCCATGCGCCGCACGGCCCGTCCCCTGTCGAGATCGAGGTTTCCTTCCCTCATCTCCGTGGCCGCCATCTCCACCAGCCCGGCTTCTTCCAGGGCCTGCGCGGCGGTTTCGCGCGCGAACCTGTCCCCATCCCACAGGGCTTCCTGCAGCGCACGTTCACCCGCCTCACCCAACTCCTGCAGGGCCGCGGCGGCGTTCTGCCTCACCCACCAGGAAGCGTCGCGCAGGGCCGCGGCCAGCGCCGTCGCGTCCTCCCCGTTCCCTAAAAGGCCCAGCGCCTTCGCAGCCTGGCAGCGCACCTCCCAGGCCTCGTCCCGCAGGGCTTCCCGCAGCGCGGGGCGAGACACGTGATGCCTCAGCCTGCCCAGGGAGGAGGCGGCACGGGCACGCACGTCGACCTCGGGATCGCGCAACGCTTCCTCCAGCAGCGACGCCTCCTCGTTCCCTCCCACCGTGCCCGCCACCTCGGCGGCGAAAGCACGGCACGCCGCGTTCTCGTCCCGCAGCAGCTCGCAAAGGACCAGGTGGCATTCGTCACCCATCTCCTCCATTGCCTCGGCCACCTTCTCCCACGCCCAGCGGTCGCTCGCGCCCAGCACCTCGCACATGGCCTTGAGGGCGGGCAGCGTCCCCATCCTGCCCAGCGCGAAGAGGGCCGCCTCCCTCACCTCCTCCCTGGGGTCGGTGAGCAGTTCCTTGAGGGGGGCGACGGCCTCGGGGTCCCCTATCCTTCCCAGGCGGCGGGCGGCCTGCGACCTCCGGGACTTCGAGCGGGAGCGGAGCTGGCGCAATCTCTTCTCCGCGTATCCCCTGGTGCGGTAGACCTGTATCACCTTTTCCTTCCATTCCCCTTCCGCCTCGTCACCCATTCTCAGGAGAACCTCCTCGAGGGCTACCTCGTCCGGCTCCGGCAGCAGCGAGCGCATGGCTTCCTCGGGGCTCAGCTTGGGCAGGGCGGCATAGAGGATGGTCTCGTAGTTGCGCATGGTCTCGAGCCTGCGCGCCCTCCTGTAGATGCCGATGATGCGCACCAGGAGGTAGAAAGCGGTGGCCGCCAGGGCGATGACGATGAGGAGCAGGAGGTAAAAGAGTATCACTCCCATGCGTTCACCTGTCCCGCCCTTCTCGCTTATCCCGAAACGTCATTCCCCGGCCGCTCGTTACCTGCTCGTTATATTATAATGATCTCCGCCCGCTCATGCGGCAACGAGGCTTCCACGGCGGGCCAGGGGGCGGGAGGCGCCGGACGGGCACAAGGGAGCAAGGGAAGCGAATACGGGGGCGCCGGGTCCTCGCACGGTATGGCAAGGACAAAGGGAATGCAGACATCAGAGCAGTCGGGAAGGGGAGGCGGGATGATCATCGACGCGCACACGCACCTGTTCCCCGACCGCGCCCGGCTGCGTCCCTCTTCACTCCCGGAGGATGAGGTCGCCTTCCGGCTCATGTTCGCGAGCGGCGGGCAGCGCATGGTCTCTCCAGGGGAGATGCTGGAGGAGATGGACGCGGCAGGGGTGCGCGCGGCGGTGATCTGCCCCTTTCCCTGGACCACCCCCGCCTGCTGCGCGGAGAACAACGACCACGTGCTGGCGGCGGCCCGCTCCCACCCCGGACGCTTCATCCCCTTCGCGGTGGTTAACCCCGCGCGCGGAAACGAGGCCCTGGCCGAGGCCAGGCGCTGCCTGGAGGCGGGGGCGCGCGGCCTTGGCGAGCTGCACGCCCAGCCCCAGGGATTCGACCCCCTCGACGAGTCCCTGCTTGCTCCCCTGGTGAGGCTGGCCATGGAATACGACGTCCCCCTGCTCATCCACGTGAACGAGCCGGTAGGCCACGTCTATCCCGGCAAGGGCCCCGTGACCCCGGAGGTGATCTACCGCTTCGTGCTCACCTTCCCGGAGGTGAAGCTCCTGCTGCCGCACTGGGGCGGCGGCCTCCCCTTCTACGAGATGATGCCGGAGGTGGCGGAGGCCTGCCGCAACGTGTGGTACGACACCGCCGCCTCCCCCTTCCTTTACCATCCCCGCATCTTCCGCCTGGCCTCCGCGGCGGCGGGGGGCCACAAGGTCCTCTTCGGGACGGATTACCCGCTGCTCCCTTACCCGCGCACCCTCGCGGACGCCGCGGAGGGGCTGGGTGACGATCCCGCGCGCGAGGCGGTCATGGGCGGCAACGCAGCGCGCCTCTTCGCCCTGGAGCCCTGAGGCCGGGCCGCGGAGGCTGCTCTGTCCATCCCCCGGGCGAACCTGCCGATACATGCAAGGGCGGTCGCATGGCAAGGGCGCTCGCATCAAGTGCGGTCGCACGCGATATCGCGAGGGGAGGCTGCGGCGGGAGGTCGCGAAAGGCCGCGACGGCGAAGGACGCGCAAGCGGGGAGGAGAGGGTAAAGGCATGACAGCAGGAAGGGTTTGCGAAAGTCGCGTGGGGGGAGTAAAGGCATGACGGCAGGAAGGGGTTGCGAAAGTCGCGTAAATGTTGGAAGGTAACATGCGGCGGACGTGCGGGATGTACGACGGATCGGCAGGCCCGCGGAAGGAGGCGGGCGGCACGGGGATGAAGGATGGATATGGAATGAGGCACACAAGGGAAGGAGAGCAGACGATGTACGCGTTGAACTCGGCACACCGCAGGCTGCGGGCGCGCAAACGGCCGCGCCCATCGCTGCCGGCATACATCCTCGTCCCGGTCCTCGTCCTGGCGATGGTCATCACCGTGGTGGGGTGCTCGGCGGCGAAGCCCGCGCAGGACGACCAACCTGTTCCCGAGCCGGAAAAGCCCGCCGTCAACCCGCTCACCGGCGAGGTGGTGTCATCGTGGGAGGTGGTGATGAGGCGGCCGCTGGCGGTGAAGGTGGAGAACGACCCCAAGGCCAGGCCGCAGAGCGGCATCGTGGACGCCGACCTGGTCTTCGAGGAACTGGTGGAGGGCGGTGTCACCCGCTTCATCTGCATCTTCCTCTCCAGGGACCCGCAGGTCATCGGGCCCACCAGGAGCGCCAGGCCTTCGGACATCGACATCGTCTCCTTCCTCGACCCCCTGCTCATCTGCAGCGGGGGAGCTCCGCAGGTGATGTCCTTGGTCAGGGCCTCGGGGCTGAAGTACATCGAGGAGGACGGCTCCCATTTCTGGCGGGACCGCTCCCGCCGGGCGCCCCATAACCTCTATACCAGCAGCGAGCTGCTGCGGCGCTTCCTCGCGGAAAGCGGGGACGATTACCACGAGCTTCCGGAAAGCGGGCTGGTCTTCGCGGAGCCGGCGGCGAAAGAGGAGGGCGCCACAGGGGAAGATCCCGCCGGCGGGGAGGGCGGCGCGGAAGGAGGGAGCGTCATGGTCTCCCCCGCCACCACCATCGAGATACCCTACAAGGCCCCGGCCTGTGTCGCCTCCTACCAGTACGATGCGGCGAGCGACACCTACCTGCACTCCATCAGCGGTTCCCCGCACACGGACCTCACCACCGGAAGGAGGGTGGCCCCGCGTAACGTCATAGTGCAGTTCGTGACCACGAGCGGCAGCGGCATCCGCGACGTCACTGGCTCCGAAACCCCAAACATGCAGGTCATCGGGAGCGGGAAATGCCTGGTCTTCTGCGGAGGAGAGGTGCACCACGGCACCTGGAAGAAGGCCAACCGGTCGTCCCCCACCCTCTTCCTTGACGAGAAGGGGAACCTCATCCCCCTGCGACCGGGACAGACCTGGATCCACCTGGTGACGGAGTCCATAGGCGCGAACTACAAGTGAAGGACGGGGTGAAGGAAAGCGAGTAAGGGGAGGCAGGGCAAGCGCGGTGGGGAAAGGGGCAGGGGCAGGTCGTGCTCCCCTTTCGGCACATCTCGCAGCGTGCCTCAAGCATGGCCCGGCAGGCATAAGACATGTTCACAAGACATGTTCGCACCGGAGGAAACCCCCGGCATATCGGCATGTAGAATACGCATAAACCCCCATAAGGAAATACAGGTAAACCGGAAGGGCCAAGCCCGCGCTTCAGGGTATGCGCAGCCTGCCGGAGCGCCTGCAGCGACGGTAGTACCACACTCCGTGCAGGTTCTGGTAGGACCAGGCGAGGCGTATCAACCAGGGCAGGCGCGGGATCCAGAAGCCGTCCGGAGGATCTTCGACGGGAGCCAGGCGCCCGGGCTGCACCTCGGCCACGGCGATGCCCTCCCCCTCCTCCCGCGACAACCCCGCCAGCACCTCGCCGGTCGCGTCCACCACCATGGTCTCGCCAAGGTAAAAGGAGCGGTAGGGCAGGCCGGGTAAGAGCGGCATGCGCGCGACGAAATCCCCGGCATGCGCCGCGTGTACCACCGGCACCCCCAGCATGCGCGCCATGCGCACCGGCGTCTCGCGCATGATTTCCAGGTTGCGGCGGTGGGCGCTCTTCTTGCCGGGAAGGGGTATGGCGCGGTCCGGCACCGTCCACCAGCAGGAGCCCCCCACCAGGAGGTCCACCCTGTCCCTCAGCCTGCGCACCGTGCGCGTGCGCACCAGCTCCCAGCACAAGGCGACCCCCACCGGCCCCAGCGGGGTCTCCAGGATACCGTCGTCCTTTCCGCCGAGGTAGTAGCAGTTTTCCCACATGGTAGGCTGGTCCTTCTCGTGCACGGCGTAGCCGCCGTCAGGGAAGGCGAGCACGAAAGCGTTGTAATTATCGCCGCCCCGCGAGGCGATGAAGGAGCCTCCCACGTAACCGCCGTGCCGCCGTGCAGCGCCCCGCAGCATCTCCAGCGCCGGTCCCTCGAAGGGAAGGGCGGCGCGTAGCATGTCGGGATGGAAGGCCACCCCGCTGGTGAAGAACTCCGGGAGGATGACCATCTCGCATCCCCGCGCGAATGCCTCGTCCACCAGCGCGGCGGCACGCTCCAGGTTGTGCTCCACGTCGGCCAGGCGCGCCTTCATCTGCACTGCGGCAACCTTCATCCTGCGTTTCCCCCTCCTTCTCATGCAGACCAGAACCACCGCTCAAGGCAGGACCGGCGCCGTTGCCGATCTCGCCCTCCTTTTTTCTTCCTCCCTCGCCCGGTCCCGCCCGCGCGAAGGATACCGGCCATATCCTCCACGGGTCGAGATTCACGCGAAGCCGCCAGAGAGCAGGAGATCCGGCAGCTCCTCGAGGCTCGTTATCACCGCGCAGTCCGGCTTGTCGGCCAGACCCCAGCGGTCGAGGAGCACGGGGTGGATGCCCGCCGCGCGCGCCCCGAGCACGTCCGCGTAATAGTGGTCGCCCACGTGCACCGCCTCCCGCGGCCGCAACCCGAGGCGGTCCAGTGCTGCCTGGAAGATGGAGGCCTCGGGCTTGATGCGCCCCAGGTTGGCGGAGCTGATGACGAACTCCAGGTAGCGGCTGAGGCCCAGGTGGTGGCAGAGGCCCGGGAGGCGCACGTCCCAATTGGAAATTATTCCCATATGCATGCCCATCTCCCGCAGCCTTTCCATGGCGGGGATGACATCGGGGTAGAGGGCCCAGCGCTCCCCCTTGCCGAACTCGTCGTAGAGCTCCCTTCCCAGGGCGGGAGGCGAGGCTACGCCCACCTCCTCCACCGCCAGGGCGTACATCTCGCTCCACATGGCCGCCGCCTCTTCCTCCGACGCCCAGAAGGTGTCGTCGGCCCAGTAGCGCTCCTCGTAGTAGCGCTCCGCCCTCTCCAGGCCCTTCCTCACCGCCTCGAGGGGCGGGTGGTAACCGTGCCCGGCGAGGACCTCCGCGCACACCTCCTCCACGGAGGGATGCGGCAGGAGCAACGTGTTCCCGGCGTCGAAGAACACCGCCCTGATCACGGTATCTTTCCTTCCCGTTTGCTCGTCCCCACAAGGATCTTCACAAGGCGATTGTAACAGGAAACGCCGACGCCCGTGGTCCCCGCTGCCACCGGTGCCGTCCTTTCCCGTGCTCTCCCCGCCACATCCCCGGACTTTACCTTCAGCTCCGCCGCTTCCCCACAGGCTTCCCGCCCGCTTTTCGCCTTGCCGTCCACTTCCTTTCGGCTTCCTTATCACCTACATGTCGCCTACTTTCCGCTTCCTTGTTGCTTGCTTTCCGCTTCCTTGCCGCCTCCTTCCCTCCTCCTTTCCGCCTCCTTGCCTCCTCCCCGCCGCCTTCTTTTCGCCTCCCCATCACTTCCGCCCCGCGAACCTATACAATGGTGGCATGAAACTGCGACTTGCGGCCGCGGTGGCGGCGGGAAAGGCGACCACCTGGATCTCGCGTCGCCTGGGAATGGGGGCGGGCTCCAACTTCCCGGGCCGGGTCATGCTGCGCCTGGACCCGCATGCCCCCGAGGAGATGGCCTCCCGCCTTCCCCGCGGGTGCGTGCTGGTCAGCGGCACCAACGGCAAGACCACCACCTCCAACCTCCTTGCGGCCATGCTGCGCGAGGGCGGGATGCGCCCCGTGCACAACCGCGTGGGAGCCAACCTCATCACCGGCATCACCGCCGCCCTGGCCCAGGCCTCGGACCTGGCGGGGAACCCGCGCGGGGACATCGGCCTCTTCGAGGTGGACGAGGCCACCCTCCCCGCCGCCGTCGCCCGCCTGCGCCCTCGCCTGGTAATAATCACCAACCTGTTCCGCGACCAGCTGGACCGCTACGGCGAGCTGGAGACGCTGGCGCGCAAGATGGACGGCGCCCTGGGTGCGCTCGCCCCCGACGCCGCCGTCCTCCTCAACGCCGACGATCCCCTGGTGGCCTCGCTGGGAAGGGAAAGCCGCGCTTCCCTGCATTACTACGGCATAGAATGCGAGGAGGTCACCGAGACCTCCTTGCGCCACGCCGCCGATTCCAAGCACTGCCGCACCTGCGGGACGGCGCTGACCTTCTCGGCGCATTACTTCGCTCACATGGGAAAATATCGCTGCCCGCGCTGCGGCTCCACGCGCCCCCAGGCGAGCTTCACCGCCTTGCGCGTGAGGCCGCGGGGAAGTGCGGGAAGCGAGGTCCTGCTCTCCACGCCGCAATGGGAGGTGGACCTGCACCTCGGCCTCCCCGGCCTCTATAACGTGCACAACCTGCTGGCCGCCGCGGGAGGGGCCTGCCTCCTCGGCCTGGGCCGGGAAGAGGTGGAAAAGGGGGTCGCGGGCTACGCCACCGCCTTCGGCAGGGGGGAGCGCATCCCCGTTGACGGGCGCGAGCTCTTCCTGGTGCTCTCCAAGAACCCCACGGGGTTCAACGAGGTCATCCGCACCCTCAAGGGGGAGGGAACGGGGCTGGTGGTGCTGGCGGCCCTGAACGACCGCATAGCCGACGGGCGCGACGTCTCCTGGATATGGGACGTGGACTTCGAGGAGCTGGCACCCCTGCCCCGCTGCCTGGTAGCCACGGGGACCCGCGCTCACGACATGGCCCTGCGCATGAAGTACGCCGGGCTGGATCCCTCCCGCCTCGAAGTGCGCGGCGACCTCAAGGAGGCCCTGCGAACCGCCCTGGGAAGGGCGCGGGAAGGGGAGACCGTGTACGCCCTCACCACCTACACCGCCACCCTGGACCTGCGCCGCCTCCTCTCCCGCATGGGGGCGGCTCCCGCGCTCTGGGAGGGGAGGTGAGGACGTGAAGGGCCTCGACCTGCGCATCTGCCATCTCTACCCGGAGCTCATGAACATATACGGCGACCGGGGCAACGTCATCGCCCTGGTACGGCGCTGCGCGTGGCGGGGCATCGAGGTCACGGTTACCGCCCTGAGCCTGGGCGATCCCCTCGATCCCGAGCGTTACGACCTCTTCTTTATCGGCGGCGGCCAGGACCGCGAGCAGATGCTGGTCTGCGAGGACCTTTCCGCCGAGAAGGGCGCGGCCCTGCGGCAGGCGGTTGAGGGCGGCGCCGCCCTGCTCTCCATCTGCGGCGGCTACCAGTTGCTGGGGAAGAGTTTCCTCACCTGGACGGGAGAGTACCTGCCCGGCATCTCGCTCTTCGACGCGGAGACGGTGGGAGGCGACACCCGTTTCATCGGCAACGTGGCCGTGCATTGCGAGCTCTCGGGGGCCGAGGGAGAGCTGGTGGGGTTCGAGAACCATTCCGGGCGTACCCGCCTGGGTCCGGGATGCCAGCCGCTGGGCAAGGTCATCCGCGGTCACGGCAACAACGGCGAGGACGGGACGGAGGGCTGCGTTTACCGCAACGCCATCGGCACCTACCTGCACGGCTCCCTTCTCCCCAAGAACCCCCGCCTGGCGGACTGGCTCCTCCTGCACGCCCTGCGGAGGCGGCACGGGCTGGAGGCGCTGCCGCCCCTCGACGACGCCCTGGAGGAGGCCGCCCACCGCGCCGCCCTCGACCTGGTGCGCCGGGAGAGGAGCACGGCCGGCGGGTCCTGGAAGATACGGTCACCATGGCGGAAAGGGAAGTCCTGACGGGAAAGGGAAAAGGAGCTTGGCATGCGTTACCTGATCATCGGCAACGGGGGGGCGGGAGTACGCGCCGCCCAGGTCATCCGCGAGCGCGATCCCGAGGGCGACATCACCTTGGTGGACAGGGAGCCCTATCCCTGCTACTACCGCATGCGCCTGCCGGATTACATCAGCGGGTGGAGAAAACGCGACTTCGTCTTCCTGGTCTCGAAGGACTTCTACCGCGAGAAGCGCATCCGTTTCATGGCTGAGGAGAGCGTGACCGCGCTGCGGCCCGATCGGCACGAGGCGGTCCTCTCTTCCGGCGAGGCTCTGCCCTACGACCGGCTGCTCATAGCCTCCGGGGCCCGCCCGCGGGAGCTCGCCGTACCGGGCGCCGATCTCGACGGCGTGGTTTACCTGCGCACCCTCGAGCAGGCGGAGGACATCATCCGCCGCGGCCGGGAGGCCCGGTGCGCCGTGGCCCTGGGGGGCGGGCTGCTGGGAGTGGAGCTGGCACGGTCCTTCAACGAGATGGGGCTGGAGACCCACTATCTCATCCGCGAGGACCGCTTCTGGCCCCAGATGCTGGATGCCGCCGGCTCGGCCCTGGTGGAAAGGGTGCTCGCGGAGAAGGGCATCGTATTGCACAAGGAGGAGGGGATCGAGGAGGTGCGGGGGAAGGATGGCCTGGTACGCGGCGTGCTCACCACCTCGGGCGGGGAACTGGAGGCCGACATGGTTGGGGTGGCCATCGGCGTGGTCTCCAACCTCGAGTTCCTGGAGGGCAGCGGGGTGGAGAGCGACCGCGGGGTCATCGTCGACGACCGCCTGCGCTCCAGCCTCCCCGACATCTACGCCGCCGGCGACGTGGCGCAAGCCCTGGACGTCGCCTCCGGCGAGCACCGCGTGGTCACCTCTTGGCTCAACGCCCAGCGGCAGGGGGAGGTGGCGGGGACCAACATGAGCGGAGGAGACGCGGCCCTGGAAGGGGTGGTGCCCTACAACGTCATCGTCATCTACAAGCTGCCGGTGGCCTGCATCGGGCTGGACCTGCCGCCCGACGAGGAGGGCTACGAGATCCTCACCGGGGACTATCCCAGGGACGGGAAATACCGCAAGCTGGTGCTGCGTGACGGCGTCCTGGTGGGCGCCACCTTCATCGGGGACATAGGCGAGGCGAGGTCCGCGGAGGAGCTCATCCGCAAGCGCGCCGACCTCTCTCCCTGGCGCGACCGCCTCTTCCGGGAGGACTTCAACCTTCGCCAGATCGCCTGACCCTCCGCTTTTGTTCTTCCCGAGGGAAGCACCTCTGGGCCGCCCCCCGTCGTAGCCTTGAACCCGGGGGTATTAAGGCCCAGGGGGGTGTTACGACGCAAAGCCGGTCCGGGCTTCCGTGCCCTGCGACAGCCACAAGGGTCTTCCCCGCTGCAGGCCCGGAGGCAGGGAGAAAGTGATTTTCCTGTTGCCTGGCCATCCTCTCTGTGCTATAGAATATGAGGAGTTCGGGCCCTGGAAAAAACGAGGTTAGAGAAGGAGGAGTTTTCATGGGAGAGCCAAGCGACAAGAGGCCGGTCATCGACGAGGACGAGTGCACGGGTTGCGGGCTGTGCGTGGACGAGTGCCCCAACGACGTTCTTGAGCTAAACGACGACGACGTGGCCTTCGTGGCGCGTCCCGAGGATTGCGACGGCTGCGGCACCTGCGCCGAGGAGTGCCCCTCCGAGGCCATCTCCATGGAGTAAGCGCGGAAAACCGCAGCGGGGAGCAACTGCTCCCCTTTTTTCCTCTAAGGTAAAAAATGGAAGAGAAGAAGAACGGGTCCTCCAGGGTAAACATCTTCTGGAAAATCCCCATGTTCGAGTTCCTGGAGGCGGAGGAGCTGGACCGCCTTTACTCGCTCTGCACCACCGAGACCTTCCCCAAGGGCGAGTACATCTTCCTCGAATGCGACCCCCCACGCAAGCTCTACGTGGTGGTCAAGGGCGAGGTGAAGCTGCTCAAGCAGACCGAGGACGGCAGGGAGATGATCGTCGAGATGGCCTACCCGGGGGAGATCTTCGGGGAGGAGGCCATCTTCGACGGGCAGCCCTACCCCATGACGGCGCAGGCGCTGGACGACGTGGAGGTGCTGAGCATCTCCCGCAGCGACTTCTTCGCCTTCCTGCGCGACAACCCCGACCTCGCCCTGGAGATCATCACGGAGCTCGGGACGCGCCTGCGGGAGGCGCAGAACACCATCCGCGCCCTGGCCATGGAAAGGGTGGAGTGGCGCATCGCGCGCGTGCTGCTCATGCTGTCGCGCAAGGCGGGGACGGCGGGAAAGGACGGGGTGAGCATAGACCTGCCCCTCACCCGCCAGGACATCGCGGACATGGCCGCCACCACGGTGGAGACCGCCATCAGGGTGCTCTCCAACTTCAAGAAACTGGGCCTTGTGGACACGGACAAGGGCCGGATCGTCCTCCGGGACAGGAAGAAGCTGGAGGACATGGTGAGCGAGGGCTGCTCCCAGGGTTGAGCAGCGCCGCAAGTGACGTAAGGGCCGCCGTCACTGGCCTGCCCTCCCGTATGGCCCCGGACCTCAAGACCGCTTCCCGGAAATCCCGTCTCGCCGACGGCACGGGACGTGCCTGCGAGCCCCCGCGCATCCCCTGAGCAAGGTCATGGTGGCCCCGCGGCGATGCGCGTATGCTGTGGCCGAAGTCGTCGGAAGCCCGCGCGTATCTTGCCCGGGGCGGAACGTGCCCGAGATGGGACACATCCGAGATAGAACGAAGGAGGAGGCTCGCATGACGGAGGTCAGACTGTATTCCACCCCCACCTGCCCGTACTGCCGCATGGCCAAGGATTTCCTGGAGAAGGAGGGAGTGCCCTTCACCGTGGTGGATGTCTCGCAGGACGAGAAGGCCGCCAGGGAGATGGTGGACAGGAGCGGGCAGATGGGCGTGCCCGTCATGGAGGTGGAGAACACCATCATCGTGGGCTTCGACCGCGGCGCCTACCGCAAGGCGCTGTCCGACGCCGGGCTCCTATCCCCGGGGTCGTAGCCGGCCGCCAGGTGCAAGGCCCGCCCGAAAACGGTAAAAAGAGGGGAAAGGGAAGGAAAGACTCTTGGGAGCGCAGAACCCCCTGTGCATCGACATACCCCTGGCCACCACGGCCATGGGCATCCTGCCCCACCGCGATCCCGAAAGGGCGCTCGACCTGGCCTTCTCCCTGGACATCCCCTTCTGGCCCCACCTCCCCAACATCTCCTATTCCGAGGACACCTACGTGCTCACGGTTCGCGGCATGCCGGGAACGACGGTGGATCACGAGGGCCTGCGCATCCTCTTCGACGAGGACGCTTTCTACGCCGGGCTGGACGATTACCTGTCGCTCGAGCCTCACGCCGACGTCTTCGCGGTGGACCCGGACGAGTCGGCCACCTACGCGGGTTTCCTCGAGCGGGCTTCCGCGGAATACCCAGCCCTGCGCGGCCAGTTCATGGGCCCCATCTCCCTGTGCCTCATGGTGAGGGACGCCGAGGGAAAGCCCATCATCTACCGCGACGACGCCCGCGAGGTGGCCGTGCGCCACGTGGCCTCGCGCGTCAACCGCCAGCTGCGAGACCTGCGGGAGATCAATCCGCGCTCCTTCGTGTGGGTGGACGAGCCCGGGCTGGAGTTCCTCTTCACCGGCATCACCGGCTACCCGGCCGAGCGCGCCCGCGGCGACCTCGCCCTGTTCCTCTCCCTGCTGGAAGGGCCACGCGGGGTGCACCTCTGCGGCAATCCCGACTGGGATTTCCTGCTGCAGTCGGACGTGGACCTCATCTCCCTCGACGCCTACAACAACCGCGACATCCTCGTGGGCTACGGCCCCGGCATCGCCCGCCTCTTCGCGCGCGGCGGCGGCGTCGCCTGGGGGGCGGTCCCCACCCACAGCGAGCTGCTCGCGAACGAAAGCCCGCGCGGCCTCGCCGACCGCCTGTCGGTGATATGGGAGAAACTGGAAGGAGAGGGTCTGGACAGGGATGCCGTGGCGGGCGCTTCCCTGCTCACCCCCGCCACCTGCTGCCTGGTGAATCCGGACCTCACCGCCACCGTGGAGAAGGCCTTCGCCATGCTTAAAGAGGTACGTGAGCTACTCTTATAGGTAAATCTGGAATACGAACGTTATCTTGAAACTTCAGGTGAGCCCATTTCGCGACACGATCTAATGCTTTGTACCCTTCTCTTTCTTAGCGCTTCTCTGTTGTCGATTCTTGGGCTTCCACGCTATGCGCCAAAAGTAGAGGTTGCCTAGAAAAGTCCTTTCCGCATTGGGCCTCGGCCTGTCATCGGGGACCATGGTGAAGCGTTCTTTGGGCATGGCCTTGCCTTTCCTTGCCCGGTTTTCTGGTCAGTCTCCCTCGTGGATACCAATCGATACGGATAATCCAAGGGGTCGCGAAGGGCGGGGCGGGGAACCGGCCGGCGTCCTGGCCTGGAAGAGCGTCAGCGGGGCCTGACCTCCACCTCCAGGACCCCGTCCTCGTGGTACTGCCAGTCGACGCTCGAGTCAACCGACATCCCCATCTCGTAAAAACCCTGGGCGATCCCCACGAGCATGAGGGGCAGGGCAGCGTTCTCCACCCGCACGTGCATGCCGCGCCTCTTCACGACGAGCTCCGTGAGATTGCCCAGCCCCCGCAGGGCGAGCCGCTCCCTGAAATTCTCCTCCCCCGCCACGGCGTCCGCAAGGCCGAAGAAACCGCTCCGGGTGAAGCGACGCTGCGCCTCCACCACGGCACGGGGTATGATATCCCCCAGCTCCGACTCCAGCTCATCGAAGACGGGTTGGATGAGGGCGTTTCCCTGGATGCACATGCGCCTCCCCGTTTCCCTGTCTACGATCACTCCCCTGTCGGGATACCACGCGAACCCGGACAGGGCCCTGGGACCACCGCAGGATGCGCACTTCTCCAGCTCCGTGCCTCCCTCCCGGTGCTCGTAAGGTTCGAAGTGCAGCCTCCCCTTCAACTCATCGGGGTGCGGGGAGGGGAAGGTGGTGATGTGGTAAAGCCCGGGGGAGACCTCCTCGTAGGAATAACCTTGGTCGACCCCGGTCAGGGCCTCTATGGCACCTACGTGGGCGGCTACGCAGAAGGGCAGGGAATACGGTTCGCTTATGCTCACCGTGTCGTAGTCCTGGTCGTCTCCCTCGAAACGCATATCCACCCTCTCGTACCTCCCGGTGCCGTTCAACGCCCCGAGTTCCCGGAAGGCCGCCTCGATGGGTTCGTAGTCCATCTCCCTCCGCGCTATCTTCTCCCGCACCTCCCCGGGGACGAAGGCCCTGAGGTACACGCGGTAAGCCCTGCGGGACGCGGCGATCACCATGCGCTCCAGCGGCACGCCGATTATCTCCTCTATGCCGCGGAACAGGGGGTCCAGGTTCTCCGTTTCCAGGAAGAGTATGCGGCTTCTCCGGTCCCTGGCCTGCACTATGTCGCCGTTGTTCAGCCAGAGCTGCTCGCCGGTTATAAGCCTTGGGACCCCGCATTCGGGGCATGATTCGATATTCATCGTTCCGCTACCTCGCCTTCCGCTTTCGCCGCTCGAAGCACCAAGCGATCACTACTGAACATCTATCGACAAAGTCGTGGCCGACTTTTAGCGCGGGCCTCCGGCGCGGGCCCTCGGCGCAGGCCTCGCATTCGCTGTTGCTCTCCGCCCAGCTTCACCGCCCTCGCCGCCTGGGCTGGAAAGCGAGCCTCCCTGACCGCTCCGCACGCTCCTCCCGCTAGTCTCGCGTTCGCGACGCACCATCCCGCCAAGCCGCGAGACAGGACCATGGAACGGGGGTGAAAGGGAAGACGGCGACCCTGGGCTCGCCCGCACGTGGATCACGACGCAACGTGACGTCGTCGCGTTGTCACGCCGCGTCGTAAAGGTCACCGGGGGCGGGTAAAATGAACGGGTAAGGAGTAGAAGAGAGGGCGACGCATTCCCCGCGAGCGGGGAGGGCGGCAGGCAGAGGCGCAAGGGACAGGAAAGGATGACGGAGATGTCCATGGAGATGATACGCAAGCGGGACGGCGCGGTGGTCCCCTTCGAGACGGAGAAGATCGCGGCCGCCATCCGCAAGGCGCTAGCGGCGGTGGGCGAGGGTGACCCCTCGCAGGCCGAGGCCCTCGCCGGGGAGGTCGTCGCCAGGCTGGAGCGGCGCTACGCGGGGGACGTCCCCACGGTGGAGGAGGTCCAGGACCTGGTGGAGGAGACCCTCATCGAGAAGGGACTTCCCCGCACCGCCAAGTCCTACATACTCTACCGGGAACGGCGCGCTGAGATACGCCGCACCAAGGATTTCCTTGGCGTCAAGGACGAGCTGAAGCTCACCGTCAACGCCGTCAACGTGCTCAAGAAACGCTACCTCCTCAAGGACGAGAGGGGCCAGGTGGTGGAGACCCCCGACCAGATGTTCCGCCGCGTGGCACGGGCGGTGGCGGCGGCCGAGTCCCTCTACGACCCGCAGGCCGACACCGTCGCCTGGGAGGAGGAGTTCTACCGCCTCATGGTCTCCCTGGAATTTCTTCCCAACTCGCCCACCCTCATGAACGCGGGCACCGAGGTGGGGCAGCTCTCCGCATGCTTCGTCCTCCCCGTGGAGGACTCCATCCCCGGCATCTTCGACGCGGTCAAGAACATGGCCCTGGTGCACAAGTCGGGAGGCGGGACGGGGTTCTCCTTCTCCCGCCTGCGCCCCAAGGGCGACGTGGTGCAGTCCACCATGGGCATCGCCTCGGGTCCCGTCTCCTTCATGCGCATCTTCGACGTCACCACGGAGATCATCCGCCAGGGAGGGCGGCGGCGGGGCGCGAACATGGGCATCCTGCGCTGCGATCACCCGGACATCCTGGACTTCATCACCGCCAAGGACCAGGAGGGCTTCCTCTCCAACTTCAACCTCTCCGTGGGCATCAGCGACGACTTCATGGAGGCCCTGGAGAAGGACGAGGTCTATTTCCTCCGCAACCCGCGCAGCGGGGCGGTGACCGGCACCCTGCACGCCCGCGACGTCTTTAACCTCATCGTCACCCAGGCCTGGCGCACCGGCGATCCCGGGCTGATCTTCCTGGACACCATCAACCGCTCCAACCCCACCCCTCACCTGGGGGAGATAGAATCCACCAATCCCTGCGGGGAGCAGCCCCTGCTGCCCTGGGAGAGCTGCAACCTGGGCTCCATCAACCTCAAGGCCATGGTGCGCGATGGAAGGTTGGACCGGGAGAGGCTCCGCCACGCCATCCACACCGCCGTGCGCTTCCTGGACGACGTCATCGACGTCAACCGCTGGCCTCTCCCGGAGACGGAGAAGGTGACCAGGGGCAACCGCAAGATAGGCCTGGGGGTCATGGGCTTCGCCGACGCCCTGCTCATGATGGGCATCCCCTACAATTCGGAGGAGGGGCTGCAGGCGGCGAAGGATATCGCCTCCTTCCTAGAGGAGGAATCCCACCTGGCCAGCTCGCGGCTGGCGGCGGAGCGGGGCAACTTCCCCAACTACGCGGGGTCGGTGTGGGAGAAGCGTGGCGTGCCCATGCGCAACGCCACCACGGTGACCATCGCCCCGACCGGCACCATCAGCATCATCGCCGGCTGCTCCTCGGGCATCGAGCCCATCTTCGCCATCGCCTTCGTGAGAAACGTCATCGAGGGCACCCAGCTCATGGAGGTCAACCCCGTCTTCGAGTCCGTGGCGCGGGAGAGGGGCTTCTACGGAAACGACCTCATGATGGACATCGCGCGCAGCGGGACCCTGCAGCACCTGGATGGCGTACCCGAGGACGTGAAGCGCGTCTTCGTCACCGCCTTCGACATCGCGCCCTCGTGGCACGTGCGCATGCAGGCGGCCTTCCAGGAGCACTGCGACAACGCGGTGTCCAAGACCGTCAACTTCCCCTCCGACGCCTCCATAGACGACATAGAGGAGGCCTACCTCCTTGCCTACCGCCTTGGATGCAAGGGGATAACCGTCTACCGCTACGGGAGCAAGCGCGAGCAGGTCCTCTACCTGGGAAGCGACTCCATGGTGAGGCTCCTGGAGAGGCCCGAGTACACCACCGCGGAGTCGGAGTACGCCGGCGGCTGCCCTACGCCCCTCTGTTTCTTCTGAGCAAGGGAGACGCGGTAAGAGGGGGCTGAACGCCGGCATGAAGCTCCTCGTCATCTACTGCGGCGGCCCGGTACCCTCCAGGCGCGACCCCTTCTCGGTGGCCTTCGACGACACCTTCGCCCTGCGCTTCCTGAGCCACCTGGTCAACGAGGAGGGGTACTGCAACGGCTGCGGCGTTCTCTGCGACCACTGCCGCGACACCTACGGGATCGACTTCTCCGGCGACATCGTGGACATCCTGCAGCTGCCGCCCGTTCTCCCCTATTATCTCGATGATCCGCTGGAGCTCCTGGGGAAAACGCTCCCTCCCCACGAGGCGACGGTGGCGGTGAACGTCCACCAGGAAGTCCTTCTCTCCCTGCCCGCGGCAGCCGCGGAGGCCGGCTCCCGCGTGCTCATCGTTCCCTCCGAGGCACCGGGATGGGTGGGGCGCTGGGTGCGCGGCCAGGTGAGGAAGGCCTGTCGCGAGCTCGGGGTGGGTTGCGCCTTCCCCAAGCCCTTCTGCTCCCTGGCCCCCGGGATACATCCCGCCGTGGACGAGTTCATGGACCATTTCCGCGTCGGCCGGCCCAGCCTGGAGCTGGTCATGGGGGAGGGTTACATCCGGGAGGCGCGGGTGCTGCGCAGCGCCCCCTGCGGCAACACCTACTACGTCGCCTTCAACCTCAAGGGGGCCCCGGCGGACCCCACGGTGGCGGAGACGGTGGCCAAGTACTGGCACAGCTTTCCCTGCGTGGCCTCCATGGAGATGGACGGCGAACTCGGGGAGACGGTCCTGCACGTGGGAGGGTTCATGCATTACCGCGCCGTGCAGGAGGCCCTGGCCGCTGTGGGGGTAGCGGTGGAGCTCCCCACATCCCCCGCCCTGGCGCGCCTCGGGGCGTGAGCCGCGGTCACGGCGGCCCGGCTTGATTGCGCAGAGGGACGCTCTATGGGAAAATATGGTCGGCCCGTGAAGGAGCTGCACGGCGGGCTAAACAAGGCCTGCGCGCTTACCGAGATATTGTATGGACGCGTTCGGTGCGCGGCACGCGGACGGAGAAGCGGTAAGCGGTAGAGAGCTAGCGAGGTGCCTGCATGGCGGAGAAGACGATACTCATCGCCGATGACGACCCCAACATCCGCCGCCTCATCGCGGAGCTCATGGCGTCGGAGGGCTACAGGGTGCTCACCGCCGAGGACGGCGAGGAGGCCATGCGCATCTGCGAGGAGGAGCATCCCGACCTCATCATCCTGGACATCATCATGCCCAAGGTGGACGGCATGGAGGTCTGCCGGCGCCTGCGCGACGAGACCGCGGCCCCCATCATCTTCCTGACCGCCAAGGACGACATAACCGACTTGGTGAGCGGGCTGGCCATCGGGGGCGACGACTACATCACCAAGCCCTTCAAGGGGGCGGAGCTCATCGCCCGCGTCAAGGCGGCGTTGCGCCGGGCGGACATGGTGCGCGACTCCACGGATAAGGAGGAATACGTCTCCATCGGCGGGCTGGAGATAGACCGCAGGAGGCGCGAGGTGTCCCTGGACGACCGGCCGGTCGAGCTGACCCAGACGGAATTCGACCTCCTGTGGCTCCTGGCCAGCCACCGCGGCACCGTCTTCTCGCGCAAGGACATCGTGAAGGCGCTGTGGGGCTACGATGACCCGGGCATCTCGCGGGCCATCGACACCCACATCGCGCGGCTGCGCAAGAAGATCGAGCGCGACTCATCCAACCCGGAGTTCATCAAGACGGTCACGGGCGTCGGCTACAAGTTCTTCTGAGCCGCTCACCGAGATGACGCCCGCTTAGCTTCGCCGCGTGAAACGCGAAAAAGACGCGGGGGTCTTATCGACACCGGGCAAAGACGGTAGGGAGCGAGGTCGCTGGGCGGAAGGAGTGGGGAAGGCAGAAAACCCACGCCTGAAGAGAGTATCCTTTCCGCCCAAATCACCAGGCGACCGGCCTGAGGGGGTGTCTCGCCGGATGAGCGAAACGGACATCATGGCTTTCACGTTTATCTTGCTCGGCGCCCTTGGCACGTTGGGCTTTTACTACGTCTACTGGTCCGCGATGCGGAGATCCCTGCAGGGTAGCGGTGAACTCCTGGAAAAAGGGGATCGTCACGAGTTCACGGTCGCGGTGAGGATATTGTTAGGCAAGAGGCTCTCCGGGAACCCCTTATATGCTTCCCTTCCCCCGGCCAACGACCGTGAGCTATACGAGTACTTCCGCAAGTGGTCACAGGGGTTGGGAAAGAGCTTCTGGAAGGCTTTCCTGCTCTCCCTTGCCGTTCAGTTCGCAGCGGGGATCGTCACCATCTCCCTCTTTGTCGTTTTTTCCTACGACACCGGGAAACCGCCCCTTGCAAAATCCCTCTTACACCAGTCCCTTTTCCTGCTCGCCTGCATTGTTTCGGTGGTCGCGATAATCCTTCTCCTTACCCTACGCATGAACGGAAGAATGGCCACCCTACGGGCCGTCGACGAGCGATTCCGCGAGCTTATGAACACGGACCAAGAGATGCCGGCACGGATAACTCCGGAGGAGCGGCATTACCAGGAATGCAGGCTGCACACCATCTCCTCCACGCCTTTCCTGCTCACCAACGAGGACATACGGGCAACGCCCCCTTCCTTGTGCGAAGCAAGCATGTTGTTGAAGAGCGGCGTCGCCATCCTTATCGGTATATTCATCTTCATGCTTATAATCGCGCTAGGTCTCGCTGCGACGGAGTTGCTGCACCTAAGCGACGCGAGTTTCGGCATCTTCTTCATGCTTGGCGTAGTAGCCATTCTCGTCACGTGGACCGCTCTGCTTATCTACTGGGAAGTAAAGAGGCAGCGAAAGTCGGGGAGGAAACCGGGGCTCCGCTCGGTAAAAGCGGAGATAGCGGGCTATCCAGATCCTCTCTTCCCCCGCTTCGAGGATTTCTCCTCCGTGAGGAACCCCTATCCTGCAAGACACGAGGAGATAACCTGCCCGCAATGTGGAGCGCGTATCTCAGGAAGCAACAGATTCTGCATCCGTTGTGGGGTCATGCTGCCGCGATCCTGAAGCAGTCCCGCACCCTCTGATTCCCGGGCCGGAGACGAACGGTGGATGTCTTCCGTCCCTCCCGGAGCCGGCCTGCGCCCTTGCCGCAGTCGGCACTCGACCCGGAGCACTGCGCTGCCTTCATGTGTCGGGGTGGAGGGTTCAAATGCAAGGGAAGAGATCGCTGACATAAGGGACGAGATCGCCGTCCTGGCGTGCACGCCGGCTGCAATTAGTGACGACCACTATATCGGGCCTCGCAAGAGGGCGCTCACTCTTTTTCTTGTCAAGTCGCCCATTTCAAGACGGCGCGACCGCGAGTATATGGAACCTCGCGGCGCGCCGCTGTTGCGAGTTCCCGCCGGGCTGCCGTTTCCGCCACGGTTCATCAACTTTGCATATCCCCTTGTAGCGATGACGTTACCGACCGGTAAAAGGCTATAAAGTCGCGGGCGCTTCGTTAACGATAATAACCTTGGGTCCGACTTGCATGACCGAGGATTCAATCTGCCCTTGCGCGGGAAGAGATCTCGGGCTTGCACATAGAAAAGCGTATAAGGGGGATGGCAAGGTGTCCGCCAGTTGCGACCTCTGCGGCGTTCCCGCCATAATCCCGAAGACCCACCGCTGGGAGAACGGCTGCATCGTCAACAGGGCGAGCGGCAACGCCAACTTCAGCATCTACGAAGCCGACTTCCACAACGGGCTTTTCGAGGACCTGGAGCGTCGCATGGGGCCCTTTATCCACCGCATGGTGTACATCGCCGGCAGGATAGCCGCCGCCGGTATAGCCAAAAACCTCTTCAGCGACCACCCCGTTGCGCAGAGGCTCATGTTCAGGACGCCCATTTACCGGCGCACGCAGAAATCCCTCATCCTCTTCGCCAGGGCCATCGGCATGGGAAAGATAGAGCTGCTCGGGCACCGCAAGGGGAAGATGGGGGCCGTCAGGGTCACCAACCCCTTCCACCTGGCCCACTGCACGGCGGTCATCCTGGGAGGGCTGGACGTCATTTACGGGTTCCCGGCCGCCTTCACCGCCCGCGCCGAGGGCGACAGCTACGTGGGGGAGCTAGTCGTGGGGAAAAGGGACGAGGTGGCGAGCGACGAGGCCTACCTCAGGCTGGCCTCGCAGAAGCTCCTGCCCTCGAACACGGCCGACGGGTGGTCGCTTCCGTCGTGCGGGCGCTGCGGGGTTCCCCGCGAGGTCGGTGAGCTCTTCCGCTTCGACCTCGCGGAAGGGGTCATAGAGGAGAGGGCGACGGGGAGCCGGCATATCTTCTACGGCCACCAGTCCCTGAACGCCATCCTCCGCGAATTCGAGCGGGAACTGGGCCCCGAGGTAAGGGAATTCTTCGTGCGGGCGGAAAAGGAAAACTTCGCCGCCAAGCTCTCTTCCCGCGCAGTGAGCGACGGGCTGTGGGACGAGGAGAACCTCCGCCGCTACCTTGCTCTCAGGGGAATGGGTTTCCTGTCCCGCATGGAGGATGGGGAGGGCCATACCATCTTCGAGATCCGCAACGTCTTCACGCCCACCGTGGTGGCGGGACGCCTGACGGCCCTGTGGGAACACGAAAAGGGGAAAGCGGCGGCGGCCTCATACCACCATGAAGGAAATGCCCTGCGGCTGGAAATGACCCCCTCGTGATCGACGTGCCGTGTCCGCGAACCGCTGCTGCTCCAGGCCTGCCGCTCCCGCTCCGATAAGAATCGTTGGCCGGCGACGCGTCCCCGCCAGGCTCTCAGGAATGCCGTAACGTTTCGGTAGGCGCTTCAGGTTGAAAAGGATTGAGAGGCAGCCCTGTCATCCTGGCAAAACAAGCAATTTCGACAAGAGGGAAGAAGTGATCTCTCAAGTGTTCGATCTGGGAAACATAGTACAACGTATTGTATGGGAAGTGAATGGGGTCGAGGACCTCCAAGGTGTCTAGGTCTCTAGGTGCCCAGGTTCAAATCTCGTGCGCGTTCTGCTAACATATTATCTTGCGTCGGGCGCTTAGCTCAGCGGGAGAGCGCTGCCTTCACACGGCAGAGGTCGAGGGTTCAAATCCCCCAGCGCCCACCAGAAAAGAGGGCCCACGGGCCCTTTTCTGTATATATAGCCGCGCAGCGAATGCGATAGCCGTGACCGCGAGGCCGCAGCTCAACAGGAGAGGTACATCACGATCACGTTGTATGATCATCGCGGCCATCTATTAAAAAGCCGCGGCTATTTACCGAAACACTCTAATGTTCAATGGGATCACACCATGTCGGTCACGAGACAGGCGGTAAACGATCGTGAGAATAACCTGCGTGGCTCCCTATGATTTCCGCCTCTCATGGAGGATGTTCACCGCTTTCTCCGGCTCCTGCGCGTCCTCCTACGGTGCCCTTGCCGCCTGGTGGGAGGAGAAACCCACCCTCCTTAACCTGCAGCAGACCAGCGAAGACCCTCCCGTGGTGGAGGTCATAGCTCACCCCCTTCCGCGCAAAAGCAGGCTGTTCTTGGATCACATGCGTCGGATCCTGCACGCGGACCTGTACCTGGATCCTTTCTACCGGGCCGCGGAGAAAGAACCGAGGCTGCGGGAAGTGACCGCCGACCTCAGGGGCCTGAAACCCGTGCGTCCCCCCGATATATTCCAGATGATGGTGATCGCCCTCAGCGAACAGCAGGTGTCCATGACCGCCGCGCTGGCCACGCGCGAGCGCATCATCTCCTCCTTCGGAACCGCGATAGGGCGCCTGACCGCCTTCCCGCGGCCCGAGACCCTGGCCGCGGCGGACGTACGGGAGCTGCGATCCTGCGGCCTCTCCCTGCGCAAGGCGGAATCCCTGCGCGAGCTGGCGCGCCTCTTTGCCAGCGGAGAAGTAGATCCCGAGGCCTGGAAAGACATGGAAGACAGGGAACTGGTGGAACTGCTCACCTCCCTGCAGGGCGTGGGCCAGTGGACGGCGGAATACGTTCTCCTGCGCGGCCTGGGAAGGCTGGACGTGGTTCCCGCCTCCGACCTCGGGGTGCGCAGGGCGGTGGGGGCATACCTGGCCGGAGGCGGCGTCCCCTCCGAAGCCGAGGT
Source organism: Actinomycetota bacterium (assembly GCA_014360655.1). Taxonomy (NCBI): domain Bacteria; kingdom Bacillati; phylum Actinomycetota; species Actinomycetota bacterium. The sequence goes on from JACIXC010000007.1 coordinate 50,893, forward strand.
GCGCGAGATCCTGCGACCCTTGTCTCCCTGGCGCGGCCTGGCCGCCTTCTACCTCCTCGCGCATCAGCGCAGGAGCCAGATGGGGCTGGACCAGGCGCAGTGACCGTCCTCCTGCTCCACCCGCAGGTAATAGATCCTCTCTCCCGCCGCCTCCGCGGCCGCCCCGCCGCACGACCTCCCCGCCGGCTCCCCGTCCACGAGATCGAACGCGACCTCCCTTCCCCCGCGCGCGGACCAGGCTACCGACCACCTGCCCCCCTCGCAGCGCATGAGCTCCACCGCGCGCAGCGGCGCCGTCCCCGCCACGCGTCCGCGCAGCCTGGGCGGCGCGGGGGATACGTATTCCGACCCCATGGGATGCCCGTCGGCGAAGAACTCCAGGAGGATGCGCGCCCCAGATGTCCCGTAGGTGCGCCGGTTCCACAGCGCCCTCCATATCCCCTCGTAGCTCAGCTCCTCCGCCCACACGGCGGCGAGTCCCCGGGGATATACGTCGACCGGGTGGATGCGTTCGTCCACGGCGTAATCGTGACGGTCGCTGCCGGCGATCACCCCCAGGCGCAGGCCGGCAGCCAGGGCTTCCTGGAAATAATTACCATATCCCGCGGGAACGCGGTCGTCGCGCAGGCGGGTCGGGAACCATCCGCGCGGATCGCCGTGGGTGACGGGGAAGGGACCCTCGTAGCTCTCGGAGGCGCCGTGCATGCTGTAGATCTCCACCAGTCTCTGCTGCGGATTGGCGGCGTCCCACCAGGTATAGGCGGGAGGCACCCTCATCCTCACGAACTTGGCCCAGTTTAAGGGGAGGAGGAAGATGCGCCGCCAGGCGGTGTGGTGGGGTATGACCAGGGCATCGTGCCCGGCCAGGCAGCGTTCCAGCTTCCACGGGTCATCGCTGCGCGGGTCCGGCCACCCGTAGGGACGCGGCTCCCGCTCGCCGGGAGCGAAGAAGACGCCGCGGTGCCCGAACCCGTGGTGTGACCACTCGTAGCCGAGCAGCGCCACGAAGCGCCCCGGCTGGTCGAACTCCCGCTGCAGCTCCCGCACCAGCTCCCACTCCTCCTCCCGCCCCGAGGGCTCGAAGGCCTCCATGGTGTCGTGCATGGTGACGGCCGCGAAGTCCAGGGCTTCCGCGTCCCGGGCCAGGCGGTAGTACTCCCGCGGCTCCAGGGTGCCGTCACAGAGGGCGGTATGCGCGTGCAGGTCTCCCCAGAAGAGGCGCAGGCCTTCCCCGAAACCGGGGAAACACGCGGGGTTGCTCTCCCCCGCGATATCCCCCGCCTCGGCCCGCACCCGGTACGTGCCGGGAGCGGTCGCCCTGCAATGGACGACCACCACGCCCCGGTCCTCCTCGCGGAAGACCGCCTCCTCCGGCGCCTCCATCCCCGCCGGCACGAGCAGGCGCGCCCTTCCCGCGAAGGCAGGGTCGAGGTCGCCCCTGCCGTCCACGGCGCGCAGCACCAGCCGCCCCCTCCCCTCCCCGTCAAAAGAGGAGAGCACCGGCTGCAGGGCCACCGCCTTTCCTCCCACCGCCCGCAGCGACGGGCTCTCGGCGATGAGGCGGTAGTTCCCCGTCCCCCTTTCATCCACCTCCACCGCCAGCTCCACGCGCGAGGGGTGGGGCGGGCATCTCCAGCCCCTGCTCCCGCGTCCGCGATCGCCCACGGTCACGAGGATCTCGTCCCCTTCCCGCAGGCGACCGCCTCTAACCCTTATGCGTATCTTGCGCTCCTCCAGGTACAGGTAGGCGATGTCCAGGGCCTCCAGCTTCATGCCGCAGCGGCGCAGGAACTCACGGCCCAGGAAGCGGAGGCCGGCCCGCAGGGGGAAATACCCATGGGGAGCCACTTCCAGGCGGGCGCCGCCGCTTGTGCGCAGGGAACAGCTGTAATAATTCGGCAGGCGGGGGAAAAGGTTCTGCACCGCACCCCATCCGTGCCCGTACAGGAAAGCCGTTCGCCTTCCGCGGGAGCCGAAATCAAGTAGCCTGCACAGCGCCACCTTGATCCCGCCGTCCTCGCTTATGCCGCCCGGCCCGCAGCGGAAGCGCAGGGTGACCGTGACCGGGCTTACTCCCGCCCGCACCGTGGAGGGCGTGACCTCCGCCGTGCCCGGGGCCGTCTCCGTGGACGGCCCGGGCTTGCGCCCGCACCGGAAGGACCCGGGGTCGCGCAGGAAATCCACGACCCCCCAGGCCAGCACGCCGGCCGCGGCGCACGCCAGCGCCGCCGCCGCTCTCCCCGCCCTTCTCAGCGATTTCCTCAATCCAGACTCCATGCACGCATTCGGCGATGACTTATCGAAGAGCGCTTCCCGCGGGAGGGCACGCGGGTATCTCCCGCGCTCGCCCGCCCGTGCCTCCTACGCCTGCCCCTTTCCCCCGCAGCCGTTACACGGCAGCCGGCCGCTTCCCCCGCAGTTATCGCATTTCACCGACCCCGCCAGCATGGGTATCATCCCGTTTCCCTTGCAGGTTGGGCAGTACACCCATCCGCGACCTCCGCACATGGTACATCTCGCCATCCAGGGCCCTCCTTTCCCCTATTCCAGCCTGCATTATCCGAACGCCGTCATCCGCCGCGTCCTCATGCCGTCCCGACCCCTTACTCCAGGAACACGAAGGCATATCGGTTCTGCCTCTGTTCCCTGTGGGTGAGGACCTCTATGGGTAAGCCGAAGCGGCGCACCGTGGCATAGACGTCGATGCCCAGGAAATCCTCTCCCGGGCGCGCCTTCTCGGGGTGGGCGCATTCCCGCCGCGACACGGCCTCGCAGGTCTCGCATCCGTGGCAGTCGTAGAGGGCGAAGGCCCAGTAATGGCCGTCGAGGAAGGCGGCGCGTTCCACCTCCCAGGCGATCTCGTTGGCCTGTTCCTTGACGTGCGTGTGGATGAGAAGCGCCTTGTCGTAGCGGCGCAGGAGCGGCTCGGCTTCCCACGGCTTGATGAGGTCGGGGGAGCATTTCAGCTGGCCGAACTCGGGACACCCCCAGGCGCACTTCAGGTAGGTGCGCGGGTCGAAGACGATGTCCGACACGCCGATGAGCAGGGCATGCAGCGCTCCCATGCCCGTGGCCATATTCACATATCTTTCCATCACGGATCCTACCTCCCGTTCTTTTCCTCCCGACATCCGCGGGGACGCCCCCGGCCCGCCGACCGCCCACGCGGGGTGCCGCGTCCCCGGCGGCCGCGCTTCCCCCGGCATGCCCCGAGGCACGCCGCGGGCGGCCGTAGGCGCGGCCCTCGCCGCCCGGCGCCCCCCCGCGGCGCCTCAGCGGGCGAGGTTCATGCCGGAGAGGGCGAAGTCCCCCAGCAGGGAGGCGCGGGTGACCGCCCCCTCTCCGTAACGGTCGCGGATGGCGTCCAGGGCGGCGGTGAGCCTCTCCTCCCTGCCGTCCATGATATCCCATATGGTCACCTGCCTGCCTTCCTCCCGCCGGCGCAACTGCGAGACGGAGACCCCCACCGTGGTCACCGGCTCCGTCCACAGGCCGCAGGAGGCCTCCCGCCGCAGCAGGTCGCGCGCCGCCTCGTAGACCGGCGACGGGAGGTCGGTGTACCCGGGCAGGGTGCGGGCGCGGGCGTATCCCAGGGCGTAGCCGACGCGCAGGCGCAGGCTCACCGTCCTTCCCAGGTAGCCCTCCCGGCGCATGCGGCGGGTGACGGCGTCGCACAGCCCCAGCAGGGTGTTCTCCAGGTACTCCAGGTCGCGGGTGCCGCCGCGCAGGGAAAGGCTGTGGCCGAAGGATCTCATCTCCTCGCCCTCGCCCCCGCGCATCACCGGCCCGGAGTCCCGGCCGTGGGCCGCCTCCCACAGCAGGCTCCCCACCACCCCGAACTTCCACTGCAGCACCTCCCGCGGCGCGCGCGCCAGGTCCCCGACGGTCTCTATGCCCATGGCCCGGAGGTGGCGGCGCATGCGCGCGCCCACCCCCACCAGCCTGTCCACGGGGAGGGGGGCGAGTATGTCCGGGAGCTGTTCCGGGAGGACCAGGGTCAGCCCGTCCGGCTTCCGGAACTCGGAGGCCATCTTGGCCACCAGCTTGTTGGGGCCGATGCCCACGGAGGCGGTGAGGCCCAGCTCACGCCGTATCTCCTCCTTCAGCCTCCCGCCCACCCGCAGGGCCTCCTCCCAGCGCCTCCCCCCCGGAGGGTACCGGCGCAGCAGGGGCGTGAGGTCCACGAAGAGCTCGTCTATGGAAAAAACTTCCACACGATGGGAGAGCCGTTCGCAGATGCGCCGCAGGCGCCGGGCGTTGTCCAGGTACTTGGGGATGTCGGCATGGACGAAAAAGGCGTGCGGACAGCGGTTGCGCGCCTCCCACACCGACATGCCCGCCTTTATCCCCCAGCGGCGGGCCTCGTAGGAGGCGGTGGCCACCACCCCGTGGGAGCAGAAATCGCTGGAGGTGTGGCAGACCACCAGGGGGCGGCCGCGGTAAAGGGGCGCGTCCCTCTGCTCCACGGAGGCGAAATAGGCGTCCATGTCCAGGTGGAGGACGCAGCGCCCCTCCCCTTCCCTCCGCCCCCGGTCGGCCGCCCGCAGCAGGCCGCGCGTGACGTACTGCGTCATGCCCCTCCCCTCTGTACCTCGCCGCTATCCCTCGCTGTGCACCCGCACCAGGCTCCACCTCATGCCGTCGGTGGAGAAGCGGAGCTCGTAGACCTCCGGGGTGTCGCTCATCACCGAGTAGTGGAGCTCGAGGTAGCGCCCCTTCATGTCGCGGTAACTCCCCAGCACCCTGCGGACGCGGTACTGGCGGCCGCGCCACAGGAAGGCGGTGGGCCGCAGCTTCCCGCCGCGGAAGACCGCCGACACGTCCACCGGTTCCTCTACCAGGGTGACCATCTTCTCCTTCCTCCCCGTCGTTCCTGCCGCCATGGCCACGCGCCCCCGCCGGGCGCCCGGGCACCAACCCCGGCAAGGCGCGGGCCTCACGCCCCGACGAGGGACGCAGGGAGGGCATGCGCCCTCCCTGGATGCCTCTTCCGCGCGACCCGCGTCCCGCACGCCGCGCGGGCCGTCGCCTCAACTCACCTTCATACCCTCTCCCGCAGCAGCGACACCACCTTTCCCGCCACCCTCACCTCCGCCTCCCCCTTCCTCACCCGCAACGGGGCGTAGCGGGGATTGGAGGGATGCAGCTCCACCGTCTCCCCCCGGCGGCGCAACCGTTTCACGGTGGCTTCCCCGTCCACCAGCGCCACCACTATCTCCCCCTCCGCGACGTCAGCGCCGGGATCCACCACCACCAGGTCGCCGTCGCAGATCCCGTCGCCGGCCATGCTGTCTCCCTTCACCCGCAGGAGGAACCTGCCCTTCCCTCCCCAGCGCGCGGGGACCGGCAGCCACTCCTCCACCTCCTCGGAGGCATAGCGCAACGGTCCCGCCGGGACCTCGCCCACCAGGGGCAGGTAGGCCACGCCTCCCCGCAGCGTGTCCCGCACCTGGATGGCGCGCGCGCCGGGGGCGCGGGAGATGCATCCCTTCCTCTCCAGTGCCTCCAGGTGCCGGAGGGCCCCCCGCGTGGAGGAAAGGCCGAGGGCCTCGCAAAGCTCGCGCACGCTGGGCGGGTATCCCCTCCTCTCCAGCGTTTCCAGGACGAATTCCAGCGCCTCCTCCTGGCGGGGCGTGAGTTCCTCCATCCTCCGACACCTCCCGCCTCCATTATAGTAAACATCTGTTTAATAGTAAACACCTGTTTATGCAACCCCGCCCCCGGGGCCGCGACGGCCCCGCGGCCGTCGCATCGCGCGCGACCCGCCGTGACGCCACCCAGCCCGTGACCCGCGGTGATGCCCTCCCGTCCCGGACCAGCCGCGACGGCGCGCGGGCCCACGAAGGGAGGGGGCGCTCCGGGAGAGAAGAGAAGGAATCCCCACCTCGCGCGTGGTAGAAAACCATGGTCGCGCTCCTCCCCCGCGCCCCCACGCGGCCCGCGACCGCATGCAGGTTTCAAAGGCGGGGGATGGGGGTAAATAGTTGGTGGACCTCGCCGTAGCGGGATCAAGGTAGTGTTTCCGAAGAAATGCTGGAGGTGAAAAAATGGTGAGGGGACCTCACGGACATGAGAAGACGAGCGTCGAGGTGTTGAGGGTTCTCTGTCCGAAGTGCAACACCCGGGTGTCCATCGAACCGGGAGAGGATAAGGCCAAGTGCAGCAAGTGCGGCACGGTCGTTAAGCGCCCCTCCAAGCCCAAGTAGGAGACCCCACGCTTGGAGCGGCTTTCCCCTGCGGGGGAAGGAGATGAAGCGATACTCGAGAGTCGACCATGGATGAAGAGACGAGAGAAGGCTCGGAGCTCGACGTAACCCTGGAAAACCTCGGCGACCTGGCCCTCATCGTGCTATCGGGCGAGGTGGACGTGTACAGCGCGCCGAAGCTGCGCAACGTCATACGCGATCTCGTGGACGAGGGAAAATACCGCGTGGTGGTGGACCTGGAAAAAGTTGCCTTCATGGACAGCACCGGCCTGGGGGTCCTGGTGGGCGGCCTCAAGAGGGTCAAGCACCACCAGGGAGAGCTGGGCATCATCTGTAACCAGGAGAGGATACTGCGCATTTTCCGCATTACCGGTCTTACCAAGGTGTTTCCCATCTACCGGTCACGGGAGGACCTGCTGGCGAACATCGAGGGGGCGTGAACTTGGGCCGGGAAAGGGACACCGCCTTCGAGCTGGAGATGCCGGCAAAGGCGAAGTACGTGAGCCTGGCGCGGCTGCTGGCCGGGTCCATCGCCCGCCGCATGAACTTCAGCGAGGATTGCATAGACGACCTCAAGATAGCCGTCTCGGAGATGTGCACCAACGCCATCGTGCACACGGGTAACGGCACCGCGGAGAAGCCCGCCATCCTCGTGCGCTTCCTGGCCGGCGAGGATCGCCTCACCATCGAGGTCAGGGACCGGGGACCGGGTTTTGACCCCGACCTCGTCCTCGGCTGCGAGGGCGGCGACCTCCTGGACAAGGGCTTCGGCATCCCCCTTATCCGGAGCCTGGTGGACGTCTTCGAGTGCGACTCCCACCCCCAGGGCGGGACGGTGGTGAGCGTAACCAAGTACCTCCACCCGGAGAAAAAGGATACCTGAGGCCTTCCTTCCGCGCAGGGTCCCCGCCGCCGCTGCGTTCACGTAACCGGGCGTGTCGCCGGCGGAGGCGATCGTCGCGCCTTTGAGGGCCTCGCAAGGGAAAACGGTCGGCGCACCGCGCGGAAACGCGCGGGAGCGGAGAGGGCGGGCCCGGTGGCTACGTCACGGCAGGAGGGCCCGCTCGTAGATGACGCTGGAGGCAAAGCAAGGGGATGCGCGGTGATGGCGAGAGGAACCGGGAAAGGGTGGTGGGCGTGACGGAAGAGGACCGCTATGCCAGGCTGCGCCGCAAGATGGTCCGCCAGCAGATCGCCGACCGCGGCGTGCGCGACCCCCGCGTGCTGGATGCCATGCTACGCGTTCCCCGCCACCTCTTCGTCCCGGAGGACATCCGTTACCGCGCCTACGACGACTGCCCGCTACCCATAGAGGAAGGGCAGACCATAAGCCAGCCTTACATGGTGGCGTGGATGAGCGAGCTCCTGGAGCTGAGGGGCACGGAGAAGGTGCTGGAAATAGGCACGGGTTCCGGCTACCAGGCGGCGATCCTCTGCGAACTGGCACGCGAGGTCTATTCCGTCGAGTTGCATCCACGCCTAGCGCGGGAGGCTGGGGAGAGACTGCGCGCCCTCGGTTACACGAACTTCAGCATCCGCGTGGGTGACGGCACCCTCGGCTGGCCCGAAAAGGCGCCCTTCGACGGCATAATGGTCACCGCCGGAGCTCCCTCCGTGCCCCAGCCCCTGCTGGAACAGCTGGCGGACGGTGGGCGGCTGGTCATTCCCGTGGGACCCGCGGGCATGCAGATGCTCACCGTGGTGCGCAGGACGGGAAACAGCTTCCAGACCTCGGAGGAAGGCTCCTGCATCTTCGTGCCCCTGGTAGGCAAGCACGGCTGGAGGCGCGACGCCGCTTATTGACGGCGGGACTGCCCGCCGCAGGCGGGGCCGCAACGACGCGTAGGACGCCTTCTCCCCCGGCGCCGCGGGCAGGATTGCCGGGTGATATAATCGTCGCATGCGCGAGATCGTGGTGGTGATGCCGACATATAACGAGAGGGAGAACCTGGAGCGCATGGTCGCGGCGGTTCTCGCTCAACCCCTCGACCTCTCCATACTCGTCGTGGACGACAACTCCCCCGACGGCACCGGGGAGATCGCCGACCGCCTGGCCGCCGGCGACGAACGGGTGGAGGTCCTGCACCGTCCGGGCAAGAGCGGCCTGGGGACCGCTTACCGCGCCGGTTTCCGCCACGCGCTGCAAGGGGGGGCGCAGTACCTGTTCGAGATAGACGCCGACTTCTCGCACAATCCGGACGACATCCCCCGCCTCTACGCCGCCGCCCGGGAAGCGGACGCCGCAGTCGGCTCCCGCTACGTCAGGGGGGGCGGTTGCGAGAACTGGAGCCTCTATCGCTGGATGATCAGCCGGGGCGGCAACCTCTACACAAAGCTGGTGGCGCGCACGCGCACGGTGGACACCACCTCCGGCTTCCGCTGCTACACGCGCCGCGTCCTCGAGGCCATACCCCTCGACCGCGTGACCTCGCAGGGATACGCCTTCCAGATCGAGATGACCTTCGTCGCCGAGGCCCTGGGCTTCCGCATCGTGGAGGTGCCCATCATCTTCACAGACCGCAAGGGGGGAGAGTCGAAGATGAGCGCCGACATATTCTGGGAAGGCCTCAGGGTCGTCTGGGGGCTGCGCAGGAAGTACGCGGACCTGCTCCGAGGCTGAGTGCGCCGCCCGGCGCGCCCGGAACGCCCGCTCCGCCCTCGCCGGCAAGGGCGCCCGGTGGGAGGGCGGCGATCGCCGCCGTCATGACGCGCGGAGGGAATCACCCGTTCTCCGCCGCCAACTCCTCCGAGAACAGGCAGAGGCTGTTGGGCCCCTCCCTCCTGGCCGCGGCCAGCGCCTGCATGGCCTTCTTCACCAGGTCCTGCTCGTTGTCGGCATTGGCGGGGTAGGAAGCCACTCCCGCGCACATGGTAAGGGTTTCCACTTCCTTCCTTTCCCGGGAAGGAAAGGGGTACTCCTCCATCACCTTGCGTATGCGCTCCGCCAGCCGCATGGCCCCCAACCTCCTGGTCTCCGGCAGGAGCAGCGCGAAGAGGTGGTCCCCGAAACGCGCGGCTGTGTCCACCTCCCTGGTGTTGCGCCTTATGATGCTGCCTACGTCCGAGAGGGCGAAATCCCCCATGAAGCGGCCGTTCCTCTCCACGTAGCCCGCAAAATCGTCGATCTCCAGGAAGACCAGGCAAACGTTGAGGCTGTAGCGGCGCGCGCGGCAGATCTCCTCGTGCAGACGTTGCTGGAAGTAATTGGCATTATAGAGTCCGCTGACCGTGTCCTTGACCACGTTGGTCTCCAGCTCCGAGTAGAGCCTTGCGATGAGCACGGCCAGCCCGGCCTGGTCGGCCAGCAGGGTGAGCACCGGCATGCTGCTCGTGTTGAAGATGTCCCGGTTGAAGCCCAGGGCGATGATCCCCACCACCCTTCCCTCCGCGCGCATGGGCATGGCCAGGAGGCGCCTGACCGGCGCGCCCCGCAGGTGGTCGAATTCCTCCATGTCGGGACCTATTTCCCTCTGGACGATGACCCCCGCATCGAACGCCTTGCCGCACAAGGAGTTCGCGATGCTCAGGGTCTTCCCCACCATGCCCTCGATACCGTCCCCCCTCGCCAGCACCACGCGCAGGCTGTCCACCTCCTCGCCTGGCATGAGCACCATGCCAACCCCCTCACCGGAAAAGGCAAGCGCCCTGTCCAGGAGCTGCGAGAGTTTCGGCACGGGGTCGGAATACGCTTCGACCACGTTGACGCTGGCGCAGATGGAGGTTACCTCGCCCAGGTCATGCCTCAGTCGCCGGTTTTCCTCCAGCCTCGCGGAGATCGAAAGGAGCAGTTCCGTTAGCGGCACTTTTTTCCTTAGATCCAGCACCTGGCAGCCCTCCGGCAGGTTCTTCGGCTCCTCCGCTTCCCCCGCCAGCAAGAGTAGGTCGGGCTTGCCTTCACGCAGTAGCTTCCCCCGCGAGCCGTAAAGGACGGGCGGCTCGAGCGATCCGGGCCACCGCTCCGGGACCTTCTTCCCCAGGAACCCGACCACCTCCACGCCCTCGAGGGAAGACAGGGCGCCCGCCAGGCGCGCACAACTGTCATCGAACCCCAGGAAAGCCAGCCTGATACTCATGCCGCCCCTGCCTCTCGCGCAGTTCCGCCGCAAGCATATCGCCCGACAACATTTTAGCCCGACAACATTTTATATACTGCCTTTTATCGAACGCAATCTACACCGGGTTTAGGATGTGATGAGCCCCCGGCGGGAGGGGGAACGTACGCTCAGCCCATCAGGCGGGGCGGCGCCGCTATCGAGATGCCGTGCAGGCCGCTTTATCGCCGTCCCGCGTCCCGTCGTTGTCCCGGTGCCGCCCGCACGCCGCCGTTTCCAGCTACTTCCCGCATCATCGCACCGCTTACCCACTCCGTTCCTCTCTTCCCTCCCCTTCCTCCTCTTCCTCCTCCAGCTCGCGACCGCCAACGATCACGCGCGGCAGGGTGGTCGCAAGCAGGCTGACCACGCCCACCGCCAGCAGGATGAAGAAGAGCGTCTTCGAGGCCACGAACTCCAGTGAAAGGGCGATGCCGGTCAGGAGGGCCGTCCACAGGTAGATGATGAGCACCGCCTGTCGCTGCGAGTGGCCGATGTAGAGAAGGCGGTGGTGTATGTGTTCCTTGTCCGCGTAATGGAAGGGCTTTCCCTTGCGGGCCCGGCGCAGGATGGCCAGCCCGGTGTCGGCGATGGGGACCGCGAGGATGATCATGGGGGTGAAGAGGGTCGCGACCGCGGTGCGCTTGAGGATGCCCTGTATGCTGAGGGCCCCCAGCATGAAGCCCAGGAACATGGCGCCGGAATCGCCCATGAAGATGTTCGCGGGGTGGAAGTTGTAGCGGAGGAAGCCCAGGCAAGCGCCGCCCACCGCCGCGGAGACCACCATGGCCTGGAGGGTGTTGGGGTCTCCGCCTATGCGCGAACCGTAATAGAAGAAGGCCGCGGCGGTGATGAGGGAGACACCCGCCGCAAGGCCGTCCAGCCCGTCGATGAGGTTGATGATGTTGGTTAACGCCACGACCCACAACACGGTGAGCAGGATGGAGAGGACGGGGCTCCCCGTGAGGTCGATGACGTTGCCGCGGGGAAGGGCCAGGGTGGTTATCTCCACGCCGAAGGAGATGAGGACCAAAGCGGCCATCACCTGCCCGGCCAGCTTCATCCACGGGGAGAGGTGCCGCATGTCGTCCACGGCGCCCAGCACGGCCACGAAGGTGGCGGCGACGATGATTCCCAGAAGCTGGTAGGAGGAGAGGGCCTCGCTCATGCCCCTCGGTCCGGCAAGGGATGGGGCGGCCACCACCAGGACCTTCACCGCGAGGACGGAGACGATCACCGACAGGAGTATGGCAAGACCTCCCAGCGAGGGGGTGGGGTTTTCGTGCACCTTGCGGTCATGGGGCATGTCCACGGCGTCCACCCATACCGCCAGGCGGCGGGCGGCGGGGGTTAGAAAGAGGACCAGCACCAGGGACACCGCGAAGGAAATGGCGTATATCAAGGAGAGTCCTCCCGGCCGCGTATGCGCTCCACGAGCATTCCCGCCTCCCTCGCCAGCTCGTCGGCAAGCTCGTCTTCGTACCCTTCCCGGTAACAGACACGCGAGATACCGGCGTTGATGAGCATCTTGGTGCAGAGGACGCAGGGTTTGTGGGTGCAGTACAGGGTCCCGCCCCGCACCGCCGTCCCGTGCAGCGCCGCCTGGATGATGGCGTTCTGTTCCGCGTGCAACCCGCGGCACAGTTCGTGCCGCTCGCCCGGGGCCACGCCGCGGTCCTCCCTGAGGCAACCAACCTCCTCGCAGTGGGGAAGGCCGGCGGGGGCCCCGTTGTAACCGGAGGAGACGATGCGTTTCTCGACCACGATTATGCAACCCACGTGCCGCCGCAGGCAGGTGGAGCGCGTGGACACCTGCCCGGCTATGGACATGAAATACTCTTCCCAACTGGGCCTGCCCATGGAGAACTCCTCGCCGCTCCTCCCGCCGTGAGCCTCAGAGGTGCTCATAGAGAGGGAAACCCGCCAGCAGCTCGTCAACCCTGCCGCGCACGCGGCGCAGCACGTCCTGCGAGCCCATGTTGTCGATGACCGTGGCGATGAGCCCCGCTATCTCCACCATCTCCGGCTCCCGCATGCCCCGGGTGGTGACGGCGGGGGTGCCCAGCCGTATGCCGCTGGTGACCGCGGGCGGCTTGTCGTCGAAGGGCACGTTGTTCTTGTTAACGGTTATCCGCACCGCGTCCAGGGCTTCCTCCACCTCCCTGCCCGTGAGACCACGGGGCCGCAGGTCCACCAGGAGCAGGTGTGTGTCCGTGCCCCCGGAAACGACGCGCAGGCCGTGCTCCATGAGGGCTTCGGCCAGCGCCCTGGCGTTGCTCACCACCTGCCTCTGGTAGGCCGCGAACTCCGGCTGCGCGGCCTCCTCGAGCGCCACTGCCTTGGCCGCGATGATGTGCATGAGGGGGCCGCCCTGCACCCCGGGGAAGACGGCATGGTCGAGGTCCTGCGCGTATTCGGCGCGGCACAGTATCATCCCACCCCGCGGACCGCGCAGCGTCTTATGGGTGGTGGTGGTCACGAACTCCGCGTGGGGTACCGGGTCGCTGTGTATCCTGGCCGCCACCAGGCCGGCGAAATGGGCCATGTCCACCATGAGAAGCGCCCCCACCTCGTCGGCGATCTCCCGGAAGGCGCGGAAATCGATGTCGCGCGGATAGGCGCTGGCCCCGGCGATGATGAGGCGGGGACGGCATTTCCTGGCGATCTCCGCTATCTCCCCGTAATCGAGCCTCTCCGTGTCCCGGTTCACGCCGTAGAAATGAGCCCGGTAGAGCGCGCCGCTGATGTTGGCATGGGTGCCGTGGGTCAGGTGACCCCCCGCCGCCTTGTCCATGCCCAGGATGACGTCGCCGGGTTTGAGGACGCAGAAGTAGACGGCGAGGTTTGCCTGGGCCCCCGCGTGCGGCTGCACGTTGGCGTGCTCGGCCCCGAAGAGCCGCTTGGCGCGCTCGATGGCCAGGGTCTCCACCACGTCCACGTGCTCGCAGCCCCCGTACCATCTCCTTCCCGGATACCCTTCCGCGTACTTGTTGGTGAGGATGCTCCCCGCCGCCGCCAGCACCGCGCGGGAGGCGAAGTTCTCCGAGGCGATGAGCTCGATCTTGCGGCGCTCCCGCTCCAGCTCCGCGCGGATGGCGTCCGCCGTCTCGGGGTCCACCCTGGCTATCTCGTCAAGCTCGCCCACCCTCTTCTCCTTCCCGGGCTACCTCGATCCCCGCGATCTTCTCCAGCCTCCGGGAATGCCTGCCTCCCTCGAAGGGGGTCTCCATCCAGGTGCGCACGATCTCCTCCGCCACGCCGGGACCGATAACGCGGGCCCCCAGCGCCAGCACGTTGGCGTCGTTGTGCAAACGGCTGTAGCGCGCCGTGTAGAGGTCGTTGCACACGGCGGCCCTGATCCCGGGCACCTTGTTCGCCGCCATGGCCATGCCGATCCCCGTGGCGCAGATGGCGATGCCCCTCTCCGCCTCGCCTCCGGCCACGCGCCGCGCCACGCCCAGGGCGAAATCGGGGTAGTCGCAGGATTCCTCGGAGGAGGTCCCCTCGTCGATGACCTCGTGACCGTCCCGCCTCAGCCATTCCTCCACCCGCAGCTTGAGGGCGTAACCCGCGTGATCGCTTCCCAAGGCTACTTTCATCTTCCCGTCCTTGGCTCCCGTGTTCCCGCGGCCGGCTCTCATCCTCCCGACCCAGGCTTTCACATCCCCGCTTCCGGCCCGGTCAAGACCCGGAAGACTCCGGCGTACCCACCCCCCGGATCCACTCGCCGCAGGTGCCATGCCGCCGCTCAAAGGGGGCGCCCGAAGAGGGCGCGCAAAGCTCCCTGCATGGCCGCATCAAGGTCATCCGCCACCCCGATATACACCTGCAGCGAACTCCCGATGGGGTCAATTATATCAGAGGCCCGCGAGTGCATATCCGCCAGGTATCCCTCGGGAGAGGTGGAGGCGCGCAGCGCTTCGAGCACCCGGTCCAGCCTGGCGCGGGCATCGTCCTCGTCGAGCACGGTCTCCTCGCCCAGCCTCTCCACGATCTCCTCCACCCGCGAGGCAAGGTGGCGCAGGGTGGTTGACCTGCGCAGCGCCGCAGGCTCTATTCTCTCGATGGTGAGGAGATGCTCGCGGGCCATGGCCAGGACCAGGTCCGCTTCCCGCAACCTGCGCGGCGTGAGCACGGAGGCGCGGTGTCCGCTCAGGTCACGCCCCCAGAGGTCCATGGCCTGGACGGAAGAGGAGGTGGCGGGGTTGCCCTCCACCGCGGAGGTGCCGGCGGAGGAAGAGTCCACGAAGTCGATGTGCGGGTAATCCCGGCTCAACCTCTGCCGCAAGAGGCTTTCCGCCATGGGGCTGCGGCAGATGTTTCCCGTGCATACGAAAAGTATCCTTATCATGAAAGCGTCCTTGCCGTCATCGCCCTTACCGTAACCTCACCGCGAGCGCCGCCGGCGGGTCCTCCTCGACCTGCCTTCCCGGACAGGGGACCGTGAAGGGGCAGCGTTTTAGCTTCACTTGTTGCCGTCACTTGTTTCCGTCACTCTCCGCAAGCGCCGCCAGCAGGTCCTCCTCGGAGATGTCGCCGCGCCGCAATACCTTTATCCTCCCCTCCCCCACCTCCGCCACCGTTGACGGTTTCCCGGTGCCGGGCCCACCGCCCTCCACCACCAGGTCCACCCGCTGCAGGAGGGACGCGTCGATCTCCTCCCCCGCCCCCGGCGCCTTGCCTCCCGAGGGATTGGCGCTGGTGACGGCGAGGGGCCCCACGAGCGAGAGGACCTCCAGCAAGAAGGGGTGGTCCGGGACCCGTATCCCCAGGGTCCGGGAGCCCGGGGCCACCAGATCACGCCAGGGAAGAGCCACGGCCTCCACCACGACGGTCAGGGCTCCAGGCCAGAAGGATGCGAGCCGCCGCACGCTCTCCCTCTCGCGGGGGACGGCCAGCGCCACGGCTTCCTCCACGGATGCCGCCATCACCACCAGGGGCTTGGCGGCGTCCCTTCCCTTGGCGGCGTAGACGCGCTTTACGGCGCGCGGCACGTGCACGGAGGCGGCCACGCCGTACACGGTATCAGTGGGCACTATCACCACCGCCCCGCCAGACAGGGCCTCCGCGCAGGCCTCCGCCACGGCGGACTCCCTCCCCTCCTCCAGGCGCAATATCTCGGGCATAATGTTATTGTAGACCATCGCGAATCGCGGGCCAGCGGGCGGCGCGGCCACGCGGGCGCCCCTTGCGCTTCCTAATGTAAGCGGCAAAGGCTGACGATAAATATCATCCAGAGGGAAGGTCATCAACGGGAACGGCCCGCGACCACGCCGGAAGAGACGACCGCGAGCTACATCAGGGCGAGGACGGGCGACCGGGCGTGAAATCCGGCTACAGGAACGGAAGGGTCATGGCGGAGGAGGAGAGGACCGACCGGCCGGGGGCCCCCACCGGGGGAGAGGCGGGAGAGGAGCTGGCCCGCAGGGCGGTGGAACTGCTCATCGCCCTCAACGCCGCCATGACCAACATCCACATGTACCCTCCCACCAGCGACATGATCGCGGCCTCCGTTGATAACGCCTACTCCCGCATGGAACCCCTGCTGGCGGAGACGGGGAAACTCACCCTGGGCGAGGCCGACAACCTCCTCCTGGTGAACGGGGAACGCCTGCACGACCGTGACCAGGCACGCCCTCCCGTCCTTTCCTTCCTGGACAGCCTGCGCCGCCGCGACGTATACAGCATGACCTTCAGCAGCGGCATGGGGCGGGAGGAGTTCCTCTCCTTCCTCTACGTCATGGCCAGGGACCCCGAGGACCTGCGCCAGCACGGCGGGCTCGCGGAGGAGGTGCAGCGCGCCGGTTGTTCCCATATCCTGGTAAACGAGCGGCGTTTCGTTTCCGTCACCGACGAGGAGGTCGTGACCGCGGAAGGCGCGGCGAAGGAGGAGGCCCGCTTCCGCGAGGAGGAGCTTCTCCGGCTGGAGGAAAAACTCAAGGACGAGCGTTTCGTCAACTTCCTCCTCGGCATCCAGGAGCGCGGCGAAACGGGGGAGGACACCATACGGGACATCATCTCCAATCCGCCCCGCTTCGGGCTGCTGCTGAGGCAGGCGGTGCGGGAGATCGTGGTGGGCCAGGAAGACCCCGAGGCCGCGCTGCAGGCCGTATGCGGCGCACTGGAAAGAAGCGCCCTGCTCGTCAGGGAGCTGCCGGACGAGGAACTGCGGCACATGGACGAGGAGGAGATCGCCAGGGCCGCCGCCTTCCTGGAGCCCTCCGAGCTCAAGGGTTTCCTCCTGCTCGCAAAGCCGCAGGCCCTGGAGGAACTCGACCTGCGCAGGAAGATACTGGAAGGGCTGCGCGAGAACAAGACCCTGGACCTGCTGGAGAGCGTGATACGGGAGCACGAGTACCTGGAACGCCTCTCGGCGGACGGCGAGTCCCCGCTCGACCCGGGGCAGGAGCTGCGCATGCACGACCTCTCGACCCTCATCGACGAGATCTACCAGTCCTCGGTGGGCAAGCCCTGGGAGTCCAGGGTGAGCGACCGCATCTTCCAGGCGGACATGTGGAAGAAGATCGTCAACGGCAAGGGCGAGAGGGGGAGTGCGGGTGACAGCACCCTCGTCTACCAGATCAGCAGCATGCTGGTGCAGGAGGGACTCACCCTGGACATAGACGAGTTATCCCGCAGCCTGACCATCGACGAGAACATCCCCCGACTGCTGCAGAAACTGTACAGGGCCAGGCGCCCCGAAACGGTGATCAAGGTGCTGGAGAGCCTCCTGGACAACCTTGATGACATGAGTCCCGAGATCCGCCTGAAGACGGCGGAGACCCTGCGCAACATACCAGACGCCCTGGAACTGGGCCGCCGCCTGCAGGAATTCCCCATCGCCTACGAGATGAAGGACCGCCTGCTGGACAGGTTGGAGAGGGAGCGCGAGCTCACCGAGATATACACCACCCTGGCCGGATGCCTGGTCAGCCTGGCGCAGACCTTCATCCTCTCGCAGGAATACACGGCCGCCCTGGACATCATCGACACCTTCTGGCGCCACCACGGGGCGGACGAGAGCCGCAAGCCCGAGCAGAGAAAGGTCGCCCTGGAGGCAGTGGCAACCGTGGCCAGCCCCACGGTCCTGGACACCCTGGCCGACGTCCTGCGCGAGGGAGACATCCAGACCATCACCGAGGTGGCGGAGCTGCTCATCAAGTTCGAGGACAAGTCGGTGCAACCCCTCATCCGGGTGCTCAAGGACAGCGAGGACCTGCTGGTGAGACGGGTGACCTTCGAGGCCCTGGAAAACATCGGTAAGGATGCCATCCTCGCCCTCATCAACGACCTCGAAAAATACAACCCCTGGCACATGTACCGCAACATCGTCTCCATCCTCGCGGAGATCGGCAACCGCTCCATCATCCAGTCCCTGGCGCGCTTCATCAGGCACCAGAACCCGGAGGTGCGGCGGGAGACCATCAAGGCCGTCTCCCGCATCCGCACCCCGGAGACCGTTTCTCTCCTGGTAGAGGCCTTGAACGACCGGGACGAGCAGGTGCAGAAGGAGGCCTGCCTGGGGTTGGGGCGCATGCGCGACGTCTCCACCGTTCCCGTCCTGGTGGACGTGGTCAAGCCCCCGCGCAGCTTTCACCGGGAAAAGCACCGCAGCAACGGGGTGAAGGCGGCCGCGCTGTGGGCACTAGGCGAGATCGGGGACTATTCCGCCGTCCCTTACTGCAGGGAGCTGCTGCGCAGGGGTTCGCGCAGTCCCTTCCGCCTGGGGAGGAAAGACGCGCTGAGGGCCGCCGCCGCGCGCGCCCTCGGCTCCATCGGAAGCGAGGAATGCCGCTCCCTCCTCACGCAGTTCGCGAACGACCGCAGCGAGGAGGTGAGGGATGCGGTGGCGGAGGCGCTGCGCCGCATACAGCGCCGCAGGGCTGCCGCGCAGCAGGCCGCGCCCGACACGGAGGAGGGGGAACGGGCGCAGTAGGAAACGCAGCAGGAAAAGGCGTGGAGTCCCTGAAGGAGCCCTCGCGATGGACCGCGGCGCTTGCAGCACCGCCCGGGTTCACGCGTCGCCGCACCGGGGGATCCCCCACGGGCTCCTCGTCACCCGCATACCCGTGTGCAGCCAGCCGTTCCTCCAGCTGCGGAAGGTGGTTTCCAGGTCGTTCCAGTAGCCGGGTGTCACGGCAGGGCCCCTGAGCGCCAGCTCCCCCTCCTCCCCCCTCCCCGCGGGGGCGCCGTCCCCGCGCACGCAGCGCACGCGGTTGGGCGGCAGCGGCACGCAGGGGAGGGCCATGCGGCGGCGCCCGGCAAGGGAGACGCGCAGCCCCGCGATGGTGGCGTTCTCCCCGGCCGCGAAGGTCTCCACAAGCCAGTATGTGCGGCCCGCCGGTATCCGCCCTCCCGGGCGACCGCAGGGGCCCCCCTCCTCATCCCCCAGCAGCCCCGCGCTCAACCACAATGCGGGCAGGCGGCGCCCTTCCCGCCGCGCGCACGCGTCCGCCAGCCCTTGAAGGTCGCGGGGATGCCCCGCCACCGCCGCGGGCCCTTCCTCCTCCACCATCCCCCGCAGCAGCTCCTCCTCGCAAGAAGGGGGGAAGCGCAGGCTCATCCCCGCGGCCAGCGCCCATACCGCGGCGGCGAAAAGGGAGGGCTTCGTGAGGGGGCTGCACACCAGGCAGGCGCCCCCCGCCCGCGCGGGCAGGAGCGGGGCAAGAAGGCGCGCCGGCGACATCAGGCCCCGGTTGGTCACCATGACCGCCCTCGTCGTCCCGCCCCCATCCCTCACCCCGCAGAGCAGCACCACGTTGCTGGGCTTGAGGGTGTAGGGCAGGAAGAAGCCGCTCGCCCCCGCCATGTACCCGTAAAGCGAGGGCTCATCACCTGCGCCCCGCGCCTCCCCGTCCAGCGTCACGAGGCGCGCCCTCTCGTTCAACGCCTCCCGCAGGCGGGGGAGACCGTCCAGCAGTTGCGCACGGACGAGCGCGACCCTGACGTCGCAGCCGCGAACGAGGCACGCCAGCTCCCCGTCGTCCGCCGCTCCCAGCGCCGGGACCACCACGCCGCCCGCCTTTATCACCGCCGCCGCGATCAGCAACCCCTCGCCCGCGTCCGGGGTCGCGACAAGCACCCGTTCCCCCTTCACCAGGTCCACGCGCTCGATCAACGCCTCGGCCGCCAGGTTGGTGAAGCGGAGGGCGCCTTCATGGGTGACCGTCCCTCCTGGAAAATAATTACATGCAGCCGGGGAGGCGACCCTCATGGCCTCCGCGCCGTAGACGCGGGCGAGGTTCTCGAAGAGGTTGGCCATGGTGGCGTTCCTGCTCGACGCCCACGCGACCCGTTTCAGAAATCCCTTCATCCTTCGCTCCGGCCTCAAGCCGCCGGCGGGGGCGCCCGCGGCACGTCACGCACTATGATACCATCCGGGGATCACGCATTCCTGTTTCCGCCACGTAAACATGAGGCAGCGGCCGTGCAGTAGCCCCGCATGTCTTCCCTGCGGGGTCATTGCGGGACCACGGGCGGAAGGCCCGCATGTCTTCCCCGCGGGATCGTTGCGGGACCACGGGCGGCATGTGGTATCCTGTTCCCGTCCGGCAGTGAGGCATAACACGGTAGTCCGAGCGGGGGGAAGGAGGTCGCGGAGATGCGTTCCATGCTCGAGGGTATCAGGGTCATCGATTTCACCACCACCGTCGCCGGCCCGGGCTGTTGCTTCTTCCTGGCCGACATGGGGGCGGAGGTGATCAAGGTCGAGAGACCGGGCCTGGGCGACGAGGCCAGGCTCTTCCCCCCCTACAAGGAGGGCGTGTCGGCGTCCTTCGCGGTGCTCAACCGCGGCAAGAAGGGGGTGACCATGGACCTCAAGAACCCCGAGGGGGTGCAGCTATTCCGCGAGCTGGTCTCACGCTCCGACGTGCTGGTGGAGAGCTTCCGCCCCGGGGTCATGAAAAAGCTGGGCCTCGATTACGAGAGCCTCAGGGAGGTCAATCCCCGCCTGGTTATGTGTTCCATATCCGGTTACGGCCAGTACGGCCCCCTCTCCCGCCTGCCCGCCTACGACGCCGTCATCCAGGCCATGAGCGGGCTCATGAGCACCACCGGGTACCAGGACGGGCCGCCCCTGCGTTCCGGGACCCTCATCATCGACATATCCACCGCCTTCAACGCCGCCTTCGCCGTATGCGCGGCCCTCTTCGCCCGGGAGAGGACGGGGGAGGGAGAGCACCTGGACATCTCCATGTACGACGTGGGCATCAACCTCCTGGAGGCGAAGTTCGTGGACTACACCGTCACGGGAAACATCCCGCAGAGGACGGGAAACAGGTACCCCTACGTCACCCCCTTCGACACCTTCCGCACGCGCGACGGACACGTCTTCATCATATGCGTGGGGGACCACCCCTTCCGCAGCCTCTGCGAGGCCATGGGCAGGCCGGAGCTGGCCGAGGACGAGAGGTTCCGCGACCTCTTCGCGCGCAACGCCAACGAGCCCGCGTTGAAGGAGATCATCGAGGAGTGGTCGGCCGGGCTCTCCACCACCGAGGTATGGGAGCTCCTGCAGGAGCACGGCGTGCCCGGGGCGCCCATACAGGACGTGAAGCAGGTGGTAGAGCATCCCCACACGCAGGCGCGCGGCATGCTGGTGGAGCTGGAACAGCCGGGCGCGGGAGTCATAACCGCCTTCGGCCCTGCGGTCAAGGCTGCGCGGAGCGACATACGGCCCAGGGGACCCGCGCCCGCCCTGGGGGAACACAACCGCTGGCTGCTCAGCGAGGTACTGGGCAAGGACGACGCGGAGGCGGAGCGCATACTCGCGTCGGGGGCCATGGGCTGAGATCACCGCAGGGGGGTTCGGCCGTTCCCTTCGAAATGCGGCGAACATGCGGTTACGTTGAAAACGCAACGTCCCGTGCGCGGTTCCCGACGCCGAAGTGCGGTATCACGACCCCGATCGCGGCATGCGATGCGCGGCGATACGTGAGAACGCGGAGAACGTGGAGCACGCACCGTTAGCGAGAAAGAGGGAGGTGGGCGACATGCGCAGGCTGGTCTTTTACGGAGACGACCTCGTGCAGGTGGAGCTCCCGGAGCGCACCCGGGTCATCGAGGCCCCTCCCTGCCTGCCGGCCCTGCCCGATTTCCGGAGCGCGGTCAGGGAAGCCCTCCGCCATCCCCTGGGCTCTCCTCCCCTCGGAGAACTGGTCAATCCGCGCTCCCGGGTGACCATAGCCTTCGACGACCCCTGCCTGCCCCTCCCGCCCGCGCTGAGGGACCCCCGCGGCCAGGCCACGGAGGTGTTGCTGGAGGAGCTCTTCTCGCGGGGCCTGCGAAGGGAGAACGTGAACCTGGTCTGCGCCGTGGGACTGCACCGCAAGTGGACGGAACGGGAACTGAGGCACCTGCTCGGAAAGCGGGTGTGGGCGGTGATGGGTCCCGGCCGCATCGCCAACCACGACGCCGAGGACCCGGTGGGAAACGTTGACCTGGGAAATACTGCCAGCGGATACCCCGTGGAGGTCGACCGCAGGCTCCTGGAGTCGGACCTCACCATTTACGTCAACGTCAACTGGACCAGCATGAACGGGGGATGGAAATCGTACCTGGTGGGCCTGGGGACCTACCGCTCCATCCGCGCCCACCACAACCCTTCCGTGCTCGCCGGCGGCGGGACGGTCATGGATCCCGGCAGCCGCTTCCACGACATCCTGCGTGAGCAGGGGAGGCACCTCGCCCGCCACGCCCGCGTGTTCAGCGTGGAGACGGTGCTCAACAACCGCGTCTGGCCCGGCCCCCTGGACCGCTATCTGTCCCTGTCCCGCAGCAAGGTGCCCCTTCCCTTCCGCATCTCGCGCCGCTTTCCCCAGGCTGCGAAAAGCGCGGTCTCCTCCGCGCTGCGCGCCGCCTACGCGCCCATCGCCGTGCACGCCGGGGATCCCGAAGCCGTGCACCCCAGGACCCTCGAGGCCCTCTTCCGGCAGCAGAACGTGCGCGTCGAGGAGCAGGCGGACGCCCTTTTCCTGGCCTTGCCCAACATGTGCCCGTACGCCGCCTTCTCGCGCATGAACCCCCTGCTGGCCATGAACGCGGCCCTGGGCTACGTCTTCAACCTGCACCTGGGCCGTCCCGTGGTGCGCGAGGGAGGGGTGATGGTGCTCCTGCAACCCTTCCTGCCGGGCTTTCACCGGCGGCACCACCTTCCCTACATCGAGTTCTTCGAGCGGGTCCTCCCCGAGACCCGGGACCCGCGCGAGATGGAGGCGCGTTTCGAGGAGGATTTCGCCCGCCGTGAGGAGTACATCCGCGCCTACCGGGAAGACCACTCCTACCACGGGGTGCACCCCTTCTACGTCTGGTACTGGGGAGGCCTGGCGCTGGAGCACCTGGAGCGGGTGATCGTGGTGGGCGCCAGGGAGCGCGCGGTGGTGGAGCGCCTCGGCTTCACGTACGCCGATTCCCTGGAGCAGGCGTGGAGCATGGCCGGCGAGGTCCTGGGAAGCGGTTTTTCCCTCACGCACCTCTCCGTGCCCCCCATCTTCGCCGCCGAGGTCCCCTGACGCGCGCCGCCCCCGCACCGCAAACGCGGTTTGCGGCCGCCAAGCGGCAAAAGCTTGGTTCAGCTGACCGTGCCAGGACGCGGAAGGCGTTATGCATCGCGGTTATTCCTTGATCACCCGGAGGGTGGAGATATCGATCTCGTTGGCGGTGCTCACCGTCTTGTAATACCACTTGCCCCTGGACACGTCGTATATCAGGGAACCCCCGCTCTTGGAGGTGAGGACCAGCTTCTTCCCCTTCACGCTCGTAACCTCGAAGGAGTAGCCGGCCTCGGGGGCCACTTTGACGCGGGAGCCCGCGGGAACGTAGTAGGCGTGGTCCACGGGGAGCTTCCAGTCCTCGGGATCAAGACCGATATCCGTGTAGGCGCGAGCGCCGGAGCTCGCCGGGTACTTCTCGTACTTCTCGTAATATTCCTCGATGAGGTCGATCATGCCCTTGGTGATCTCCTGGAAGGTATCCCCCAGGGGGGTTTTCCTGCTCGGCGCTTCTTCCTTCTCTTTCACGTGGCTCCAGGCCACCGCCCGCGGCACGTCGTGCTGGAACTCCTTGCCGTCCGCCCGTACTCCCACCCGGTTATCCGTCAGGCAGGTCACGGTGTGGCCGTCGGTGAGGTAATCGCACATGCCCGCCACCTCCCCCACGCCCCTGCCGTTGGAGGGACAGTCAAAGGGACCGCCGCCCTCTTCGAAGTAGGTGGCCAGGGAACGGCCGGGATCACCGGGGACGTTTCCCCTGATATCTATATACGCCTCGCCCCCTCCCGGGAGGCAGGAATCGGTGATGAACTCCTCGTCGGGGTGATCGGCCCTCCAGCGCATTATGGCGAACATGATAGAGCGCTGGTTATGCCAGCAGACGCCCCTCTCGGCCATGTCCCGCACCGAGGCGAAAACGGGAACCGCCAGGCCCACCAGGATACCCAGGAGCAGGATGACGATCATGAGCTCGATGAGGCTGAAACCGCGGCAGTCCGCCAGGCGCGGGCGTCGCGCCGGCGCGCCCTTTCCCTTTTCCTCTCCTCTATATTTTTCCATGTACGGCCACCCCCTATTCCGTCACCCGGGGCTTATTCCCCTCATCCGCCTCGATCCCGGAGGCCTCGTGCGCGCCGGGGTTGGGACAGCTCAGGCGATAACCCAAGCCGTCGCAAGAATATGCGTAGGGGGCGCCCGTCGCCGGGCACGCCGCCTCCCTGTCCAGGTATGCGCCCTTCAGCTCCTGCAGCGAGGAGGGGTATTGCCCCTTCTCCTCCCTGTAGCGCGCAAGCGCGTCCCTCACCGCCTGCATGGAGAGGATGCACTCGTCCCGGTTCCGGGTCAGCTCCTGCTGCGGCGTGGCCTCCGCCCTTCCGGAGTGGAGGGTGAGGCGCCCGTAAACGAGGAACCCCGCGCAGGAGAGGACGAGAACGGAAAGGATGGCGGCCATCACGATGAACCCCCGCGAACCTACCTTGCGCCGCGACGCGAACGCCTCCCGCTCGCGCTCGCCTTCCTCCCTTCTCCTCGAGCGGAGGTCGGAAAGCTGGCGTTCCACCGCGCAGTCGTAACAGAAAGCCTCCTCCCCCTCGCGCAGCTCCACGCACTGCTCGCACAGCTCCCTGCCGCAACCGGCGCAGCGCGCGGATGCCGAACGCTCCGGGTGGTTCACGCATTGCGGCATCTCCTCTCACCCCCTTACCTGGGTACGCAGCGCATGATCTCCTCCAGCGAGGTCACGCCTCGGGATAACTTCCTCACCGCGTTCTGCCACATGGTCCGCATCCCCTCCCGCATGGCGACCTCCGTCACTTCCCGCGGGTCTACCCGGAGGTCCATCCTGGACTTGACGGCGTCGCTCACGCCCAACACCTCGAAGACCGCCGTCCTCCCCTTGTACCCCGTATGGTTGCAATACCTGCAACCAACCGGCCGGAAGAACTCGTTCCCCTCCTCCTCGATTCCCAACCCGGCGAGGGTTTCCGCATCCGGGCGGTAGCTCTCCTTGCAGCGCGGGCACAGCTTCCTGACCAACCTCTGGGCGATGACGAGCTTCACCACCTCCCGCACGTAGTAGGGCTCCACGCCCATGTCCAGAAGGCGCGGAAGGGCCTCCACGGCCGCGGTGGTATGTAGGGTGCTCAGCAGCAGGTGCCCGGTCATGGCGGCCTGCATGGCTATCTGCGCCGTCTCGCGGTCCCTGATCTCCCCCACCAGTATCACGTCCGGGTCCTGACGTAGCACCGACCTGAGGATGGTGGAGAAGGTCAGGCCTATCTTGTGGTTGACGGGGATCTGGTTGATCACGCGCAACCTGTACTCGACGGGGTCCTCGATGGTTATCACCTTGCGGGTGATATCGTTAATCTCGTTGAGCACGGCGTAGAGGGTGGTGGTCTTTCCGCTTCCCGTGGGGCCGGTGACCAGCATAAAACCGCTGGGGTCCTCCAGGGCGCGCAGTACCTTGCGCATGTCGTCGTCCTCGAAGCCGAGCTCGGCGAGGCCCACGGCGGCGTTGGACTGGTCGAGTATCCTGAGGGTCACCGATTCCCCGTAGATGGTGGGGGCGGTGGCCACCCGGAAGTCGACGTCCTTGCCGCCGTAGCGGACGAAAAAGCGGCCGTCCTGTGGCAGCCTCCTCTCCGCGATATTCAATTGGGCGAGAACCTTGATGCGGGAGACCAGGGGGTTAAGGGCCTCCACGGGGAGTATCCTGGCCTCCATGAGCACACCGTCCAGGCGATAGCGCACGCGCACCAGGTTCTCCTCGGGTTCTATGTGCACGTCGCTGGCCCCCTCCTTTATGGCCCGCGAGAGAAGGAGGTTGGTGAGTTTTACTATGGGGCCCTCCTCCACCTGGATCTCGTCGACGCTTTCCGGTTTGTAGCGGTCCACGAACTCCAGGTGCTCCTCGCCGAACGTGGCCATCTCCTGCTCCAGGCCGCCCTCCCTGAAGAAATAGTCGATGGCCTCCAGGATGTCTTCCTCGTCGCTCAGCACCGGTTCCAGGGTGTAACCGGAAGCGAAGGCCAGCATGTCAAGGGCGGCGGTGTCGAAGGGACAGCTGACGGCGATGGTCAGGATGTCTCCTACCAGGGTCACGGGGATAGCCACCAGGTTGCGGGCCATGTTAGCGGGGATCGACTTGACCGCCTCGGGGTCTATGAGGTCCACGGACAGCTTGACGTAGGGGATATCGACGTGCTTGCTGATGAATTCCTGCAGCTGCTCCCGGGTGGTGAACCCCTCTTTTATGAGCACTTCCTTGAGGCGCAGTCCCGTGTTCTTCTGGAGTTGCAGGGCCAGCTGGAGTTGCTCCTGGGTGATGATCCCCTTCTCCACCAGGCTGTTTCCGAGGCCGCCGTCCTGCTGCCTTCCCTCCATCACCTTCACCTCCGGGCCAGACGCCGAGCTCCCGACGCCGGTGAACGCAGCCTCACGGGTTGACGCTGCCGGCGAAGGAGCGCAGGACGTCCTCGACCTTGTGCAGGAATTCCTTCCTTTCCTCGGGCGTGGATGGCTTGACCAGGTAGATGTCGGCGCCGGCATCCAGCGCGATCTGGCGGTAGTTGGCCTTGCGGTAGATGGAGCTGTTCATGATTATGGGGGTATGCCCTCCGTCGTCCAGCTCCCTTATGCTCTGCACCAGCTTGAAGCCGTTGAGCTTGGGGATGAGACAGTCGGTGATCACCAGGTCCGGCCTCTCCTCGAGGAACTTTCGCAGGGCGATCTCCCCGTCCCTCGCCTCGATGACCTCGTGCCCCTCGGCCTGCAGGGTTTCCTTCATCACGCGCAGGATGAGCTCGGAGTCCTCGACGAGTAATATCCTGGCCATTTTCACTCCTCCTTGGTCCTCCCCTTACGCGGGCCGCCCCTTCCGGTGCTTCCCGAAGTCCCCCCCTCGCCGGTTAACGTGGAGAAACCCGGGGTTGATGGTGACAACGGCCGCGCTCTCTCATATCCTTCTTCTTTGATTTTCGGCTCCCGGGGAGGGGGGTTTAGCAATATGAGGCCGTCTACGAAACTAGGTAGGCAAAAATCAACCCTCCGGTCATGGGGGAGCTTTCCGCCCAGGTCCCGCCTCGTTCGTCCGCTCGCGGCGGCCGCGGGTGCCGATGCCGACCGGTGGGAACTTTTCCGGCTTCCCCAATCCGTCTCTTTCAGCGGAGGAGCTGCAGTGTGACCTCGCTCCCCGGCTCCAGGCGGCCCACCTCCTCCGGCAGGACCGCCAGCGCGTTCCCCGCCACCATGGAACTGAGGATGCCGCTGCCCTGGGGGCCGGTGGGGCGGGCGTGATAGCGTCCCCCACGCCACTCGGCGATGACCCTTATGAACTCGGTGCGGCCCGTTCTGCGGCCCAGGGGGGCGTCGAGGACGGCGGTGACGGTGGGGCGGAAGAGGTCGCGCCTTCCCATCATCCTCAGGAGGGCGGGGCGGACGAACTGCTCGAAGGAGACCATCACCGACACCGGGTTTCCCGGCAACCCGAAGAGCGGTTTTCCGCGGATATGCCCGAAGGCCTGGGGCTTTCCGGGGCGCATGGCCACCTTCCAGAAGTTCATCTCGCCCAGCTTGCCCAGAACATCCTTGACCATGTCGTAATCCCCCACCGAGACGCCGCCGCTGGTAACGAAGAGGTCCACGCGTTCCAGGTTCTCCAGGATGGTCCTCTCCAGGAGCGACGCATCGTCGCGCACCACGCCCAGCCGCAGCGGCTCTCCTCCCGCCTCGCGCACCATCCCGTAGAGGGTGTAGCTGTTGGAATCCCGTATCTTGCCGGGGGAGAGCTCTTCCTCCACCCCCACCAGCTCGTCGCCAGTGGAGATGATGCCCACCACGGCACGCCGGAAGCAGCGCACCCTGGCGTGCCCCAGGCTGGCAAGCATTCCCAGCTCCGCCGGCGCGACGAGCCTGCCCGCCTCCAGCACCTTCTCCCCGGCGCGCACGTCCTCGCCCGCCCGGCGCACGTTGGCCCCCCTGGCGAGCTCTTCCATGACCTGCACGCGGTCCCCCTCGCCGCGGGTGGCTTCCACGGGGACCACGGTGTCTGCTCCCGGCGGCAGGGGCGCCCCGGTCATGATGCGCAGCGCCTCTCCCCGCGCCACGGTGACCCCCGGCTCGTAGCCGGCGGGCAGGTCCCCCACGACGGCCAGCTCCACCGGGCGGCGCGGAGACGCCCCGGCGAGGTCCGCGGCGCGCACCGCGTAGCCGTCCATGGCCGAGTTGTCGAAGGGGGGGATGTCGTGCCCCGCCACAACGTCCTCCGCCAGGGTCATGCCCAGCGCGTCCTGCAGCCCCACCTCCACCTCCGGAAGGGTGTCGATGGACGCGAGGACCGCCTCGCGCGCCTCATCAACGCTCAACATCCTCATCCCTCCTCGCGTGGCGTCCGTCCACTCGCAACCGCTCCCTCAACCGCTCCCCACGCCACGGTCCCGCCGTGACCACCTGCCGCGGGCCCTCTCTGCGGCGGGCGGCGAGAGGGGCGGCTTCCCGCTCCCGCCTGCCGCACGGGGCGCCGCGAAGTCACTGCTCTTCTGGGGGCGCCACCCAGCAGCCCAGGGCGAGGTGCTTCCTCGCCCTCTCGGAGAGGAGATATTCCGTGAACTCCCGCGCGCCCGCCACGTTGGTGTCCGGGTAGGGCAGGGCGCTCACCGCCATCACGTAGTAGGAGTTGACCACCTGCCCGCCCCCGTCGTATATCACCTCGAGCATCAGCTCACCGCGTATGCTCTCGTACGTGCTGCGGTCGCAGAAGGCATAAGCGCCCTCGCGTGAGGCACGCCGCAGGGCGTCTCTCATGTCCCCCTCCTCCCTCTCCATCCAGTCCTGGAAATCCTCCACCCCCGCCGCCTCCCACAGGGAATAAGCCTGGAGCGATACGCCGGACCCGTCCGTGCGCATGATGAAGGGGCGTCTTGCCTTCGCCACCCTGGTGAAGGCCTCGGGAAAGGAGGTGGCCCCCGCCGCCTGCGCCGGGTCTTCCGCCGGGCCAACCAGCAGGTAGTCGTCGCGCATCACCTCGCGCCTTCCCTCCACATAACCATAATTTTCCAGAGACTGCGTCTCCTCGGAGACATGGGCGAGCAGGACATCGCAATCCCCGTGCTTGGCCATCTCCAGGAGTTCCCGGTCCACCGCCGTCACCAACTCCACCTCGTAGGGGGAACCTCGCTCGAACTCCTCCACCCACGCCTTCAGGACGCCGAAACCCTCGAGGTCCCGGGTGGCCGCGAGGACCAGTGCGCCCCCGCCCTTTTTCCCGCAGCCCGCCGCCGAGAAAGCCAGGATCAGCACGGCGACGGCAAGGCCGGATACGCCGCAAAGGCCCCTGCCTCTCCCGCCTCCCCTCACGTGCTCACCCCTGCCTTTCCCGCCTCTCCTCACGTGCTCACCCCTGCCTTCCGCACCGCTCCCGAACCTCCACATCGCCTCCACGCCCGCGCGGCCTCCTGCCCTCACCCCTCTTTTCCTCATGCGGCTATTTTATCTCACCAGCCCTTCACCCGGTGCGCGTGAAGGGCATGACGTGCAGGGAGGTGGCCTTTATCGCCGCCGTCAGTTCCTTCCCCGGCTCGATGCCCATCTCCTCCCGGGACGCCCTCGTGACGTGGGCCACCAGGGGGAAGCCGCAGTCGAGCCTCACCCTCACCATCCCACCCATCTCCCTCACCTCCAGCACCCTGGCCCGCAAGCGGTTACGCACCGAGCCCGCCTCCGCGGCCTCGGAAAGCATGGCAACCTCCTCGGGATGCACGAGGACCTTCACCCGCGAGCCGGCAGGTAGTTCGCACACCGCCTCCAGCTCCAGGCCCGCCACCAGGACGCGCGCCGCACCCGCATGGCACCATGTAACCTCGCCCTCCAGCAGGTTCTCCGCGCCCAGGAACTCCGCCACAACGTCGTTCACAGGCCGGGCGAAAACCTCCCCCGGCCTTCCCGCCTGGAGCAGGGTCCCCCCGATGAGCACCGCCAGCCGGTCGGCGATCTCCAGCACCTCGTGATAGTCGTGGGAGACGTAGATGGCGGTCACGCCCATCTCCCGCACCATGCTCGAGATGTACTTCCTGAGGTCCCTGCGCGAGGGCGTATCCAGGGAGGCCAGGGGCTCGTCCAGGAGCAACAGGCGCGGCCTCAGCACCATGGCCCGGCCCAGCGCCGCCTTCTGGGCCTCGCCGCCGGAGAGGGTCATGGCGTCGCGCTCTGCCAGCTCCTCGAGGTCAAGCTTGGCGAGCATCTCTTCCACCAGCGCCCGCTTCTCCTCCTTCTTTACCTTGCGCACCTTGAGGCCGTAGGCTATGTTCGCCCGCACGGTGCGCTTGAAGAGCAAGGGGTCCTGGAAGATCATCGCCATCTGCCTGGCCAGGTCCCCCCTCTCCCGCCGTTTCATGTTCGAGAGAAGCGAACCGTCCCAGAACCGGATCTCACCATTCGTTGGCCTCTCGAGCAGGTTGATGATACGGAGCAGGGTGCTCTTTCCCGAACCGTTGGGGCCCACGATAGCCAGTATCTCCCCCTCCAAGACCTCCAGGCGCTCTACTTCCAGCACCCGGCGGTCCCCGTAGAAGTGCTGCAGGCCCTGGATGGTCAGCAACGGGTTCAAGCCGGAGCCCCCTTGCGACGCCGGGAGAAAAGGCTGCGGGCCACCCTGGCCGGATGGCTCAGCAGGGTCCCCTGCTGCAGCAGGGTCATGATCCACACCAGGAGGAGGGTGATGCCCAGGAGGATGATCCCCAGGGCGATGGCCATGGTGCTGTTCCCCCTGCTCACCTCGAGGACGGTTGCGGTGGTCAGGGTGCGGGTGTAGGGCTCTCCGCCCACCAGCAGGTTGCCCCCCACCATCATCGCCGCCCCCACCTCGGAGATGATCCCCCCGAAGCCCGCTATGACGGCGGCCAGGAGCGAGAGGCGGGTCTCCCGCAGCAGGGTGAGGATGGACCCCGCCTCGCTGGCCCCCAGGGACCTTGCCTGCATGCGCAACTTCGGGTCCACGTTCTGCAATGCGGCCATGGTGATACCGGCGATAAGGGGCATGGCCAGGACGATCTCGGACACCACTATGGCCTTGGGGGTATAGAGCCAGTTCAGGAATCCCAGGGGGCCCCTCCTCTTGAGGAACATGTACACGAACAGGCCCACCACCACCGGAGGCAGGCCCATGCCCGCGTTGACCAGCGTTACCAGCAATTTCCTTCCACGGAAGCGGTAGACGGCGAGGGCCGAACCCAGCGGTATGCCCAGCAGCAAGCCCACCACCGTGGCGATGGCGCACACGTAGAGCGTGAAGAGGGTGATCTTCACCACGTACGGATCCAGGTGGACGATGAGCTTGAGGGCTTCCACGAACCCACGCCAGATGTCTCCCACGCTATCGCTCACCTCCTTTAGGGGCAACGCTTTATGTGCACGGCCCGCGGTGTCCCCACCGGGCATGCGCACCGGGGACCTTCATCCAACTTGACGCGTAAAACCGGCCTGGAGCGCATCGGGGTAGAAGAGCGGCTCGCCGTACTCCTCAACGCCGAATCGATTGAGAGATTCCTGTGCCCGGGCGGAGACGCAGAAGTCGTTGAAGGCCTGGGCGCCATCGTAGTTCACGTCGGGCCACTTCTCCGGGTTGACATTCATGACATGGTAGTGGTTGAACAGCGCCGGGTCGCCCCCGCAGACGATCACCAGGTCCAGCTCGTCCTTCATACTGAGGTAGGTTCCGCGGTCGGACAGGGTGTACGCTCTCTCCTCGGAAGCGATGCGCAGGGTATCGCCCATTCCCCTTCCGCTCTCGAGGTACCAATCGCCCCGGGGCTCGATTCCCGCTTTCTTCCAGATGCCCAACTCCTTGACGTGGGTCCCCGACCCGTCCCCGCGGGATATGAACCGCGACCCGGCGGCGGCGATTGCGGCGAACGCGTCCGCCGCGGAGGCGCTTTCCCCGGCCCCTGCGGGATCGGAAGCCGGGCCGACGATCACGAAATCGTTGTGCATGACGGCCCTGCGGTCCACCGCGTAACCCTCGGCCACCAACTCCTCCTCCGCCGCGGGGCTGTGCACCAGCATGACGTCACACTCCCCGTTGCGGCCCATCTCCATGGCCTGCCCGCTTCCCACCGCCACCACCTTCACGGAGTAGGGGTTGTCCTCCTCGAACATGGGGATCCATTCGTCCAGCAGGCCCGAGTCCCGGGTGCTGGTGGTGGTGGCCAGGATGAGCTCGGTCCTATTCATCGCCTTACCACCGCCATCGCCGCATCCCACCGCCAGGGCAAGCAGGAAGAAGGCGGCCATGGACAACGCCGATCTCTTCCTAAAAACTCCTTTATCTACCATATTTCTTAAAAACAGCCCAGGGAGCACTGCACTATCTTGACGTTCAGCGCGTTGGCGGCCTTCCCCACCTCGAGGGGCGGCACGCCCAGCTCCTCCGCCAGCTCGAGGGCGATTGCGCATGGGATGCGCCCTTCCTCCGCCCTCTCTCTCACCGCCTGCAGGACCCTGTCGTCGACTTCCGCGGACATGAGTTCACCTCCTATCCTTCCCACCGCCCGGGAGAGTACCACCTCCCAGGCCCTTTCCCTGCCGAGTTCCGCCACCATGACCGGCTTAGCCCAGGGATTGATCTCCTTTATCTTCCTCTCGAGCTCCAGCGCCTCCCTACCGGTGATCCCCTCCCCCCCGTTCACCACCACCGTGTGGGCCTTTTTCAAGGCCTCGAAAGCCGAGGGCTTGAAGCCCGCGAAGGACGGGGTCATGACGAAGACGGCGTAATCGGGTTCCAGGAAGCGGAGGACGCTGTTGCCCTCCACGATGATCACCGGGGCCGCTAAGCGCGAGAGCGCCGCTGCGAGATCCCGCTCCAGGTCCTCCCGCGTGCTCCTCACCCAGAGCACTGGAAAGGCGCCCGCCAGGCGCAGGCGCCCCGTGTCCGTTTCGGGGCGCGCGGGTACCTCGCCTTCCTCCATGATCACCTCTCCCAGCGGCCTCTCCTCGTGCATGGAGACCTTCATGCCCGCACAGGCGCGGCAGTGTGAGGCGAGGTAGGCGGCCAGTGAGCTCTTGCCGACGTCCTTGCTGGCCCCCGATACGGTTATGATCCTGGCGGCGGAAGCGGGATCGCGCGGCGCGGGGTTGCGCGGCGACTCCACGCCCCGCGCGGGGTCCCGCGTTCCGTCCGTCCGGCGCGTGTCCGAAAAAAACCCGTCCGGAGAGGACGGGCGCGCTTCATCGCTCAATAACCTCTCCTTTCCAAGCACGGGAGGCGCCGGCGTTTCCACCTGCACCCTATCGGTCCGGTTCCATAGCCGAGGCCTTAGGAAACGGGACTCGGAGAGCCTTCGTTCAATTGTCAACGCTTTTGCATTATATCCACCGCCCGCATGCGGCGCAAGGCGGGTGGCGCGCACGAGGCGGCACCCACCGTGGCGGATCGCTTCCCCGCGAAAAGCGCGCGACGGAACGGCAACAGGCCCGGGAACCCCCTGGCCCCCAACGCCCGCAAGAACGCGCCGCTTCCGCAAAACCAGGTCATAACCGCGACGATGCCGACGAACCGTGAGGACCTGGCGACATCTTGATATATAATGATGTAAACGCTTGCGCGGCAGCCGGAAGCGGGTGTCGAAACGGCGGCAGGGCGGGCGGCGGGCATCGCGCGGCGATATGTCCGTCCGGGAGTAGCATACTGAGAAAAAACCGGGTAGGGAGTTGACGGAGCCTTCGACATGGGAGAGGGAGAGGATAAGGACCGCTTCCGGGCCATCATCGAGAACCAGGCCCTGGGGATAAGCGAGGTGGACGAAGGCGAGATGTTTCTCTTCGCCAACTCCGCGGCGCACGGGATATTCGGCGTCCCGCAGGGGACCCTGGTGGGCAGGAACCTGCGGGAGTTCACGGACGAGGAGAGCTTCCGACAGGTGCGGGAAGAGACGGAGGTGCGGAAGAAAGGCGAGAGCAGCACCTACGACCTGGCCATCATCCGCGGCGACGGCGAGAGGCGCATCATCAGGGTCACCGCCTCCCCGCGCTTCGACGCGAACGGCCGCTACCTGAGCGCCCTGGCCATCTACTCCGACGTCACGGAGCTGAAAAAGGCGGAGGAATCCCTGCGGCGCAGGGAACGCTATTTCCGGGCCCTGCTGCACAACGCCGCGGACATGGTCACCATACTGGACGAGGACTTCCGCTTCCGCTGGGGCAGCCGCTCCACGGTCACCGTCACCGGCCACAACGAAGCGATCTACGGCAAATCCATTCTCGACTTCATCCATCCCGACGATAGGGAGGGTTCGCGGGCGGACCTAACATTCGCCCTCCGCAATCCGAGGACCCCCGTCCACGCCGTCAGGCGCTTCCGCCACGGCGACGGGAGCTACCATTACCACGAGGCCATCGTGAACAACCTCCTCGACGACCCCGACGTACGGGGCATCATCATCAACTCCCGCGACGTCACGGAGCGCAAGCTGATGGAGGAACAGCTGGTGGCGCGCAACCGCGAGCTGGACGCCTTCGCCACCACCGTATCCCACGACCTGCGCACGCCCCTCTCCATCATCACCGGTTACGCGCAGCTCCTGCAGTCGGACGACCTCACGGACGAGGAGAGGAAGGCCTACGTCGCGAGCATCGCCAGGGCGGCCCAACGGCTGGACGATTTCACCGCCTCGCTCCTGGTATACGCGCAGGCAGGCAAACCGGAGGGAAACATGGTCTCCCTCGATCCGGGGACCGTGATAGAGGAGGTGCTGTCGGAGCGCAAGGGCGACTTGGAAACCTCGCACATCGAGGTGGAAGTGTCAGAGGAACTGCCGCTCATAGTCGCTGACCGCTTCAAGCTGCACCAGGTCATCTACAACCTCCTCGACAACGCCATCAAGTACACGGCGGAGGCGGCGAAACCACGCGTAGAGATCGGCGCCGCACGCCAGGGAGGCCTGGTGACCTTCTACGTGCGCGACAACGGGTGCGGCATCGACCCGCGCTTCGTAGCCGACATCTTCCTCCCCTTCAAGCGCCTGGAAGGTGGGAAGTCGCACGGGCTGGGCATCGGCCTGGCCACCGTGAAGCGGGCCGTGGAAGCCTGGGGGGGACGCGTATGGGTGAACTCCCGGCCCGGCGAGGGTTCCACCTTCTTCTTCACCGCGCCCGCCAGCGACGACTGAGGGCCCACGCTTTCTCGCCGCCGACGAAGCAACCCCTATCTGGTAGGTATGCCGGTTCCGCGAGGCGACGACTGATGGCCCAAGCCTTTTCCCCGCCGACAGCCGCAAGCCGTTTCGGCCCATGCGCCGGGGAAGGGCGAACGGAAGGGGCGGGATCTCCCGCCTTCATGCGCCCCCGTCCCGCCGCCAGCGGGAGATGATCTCCTCCTTGGCGGCATCCGGAAGGTCGTCGAAGTAGGCGCAGTATCCCGCCACCCTGACCACCAGCCCCGGGTACTTGCCTGGACAGCGCCGCGCGTCCTCCAGCATCTCCGGGTCGAGGACGTTGCACTGCAACTGCATCCCGCCGGCCTCGAAAAAGCCGCGCATGAGCGCCGCCAGCCTCTCCGCCCCCTCTTCGCCCCGCAGCTCCGTGGGGGAGAAGCTCAGGTTCAACGCGCACCCGTTGGGCATGAGGCGCGAATCCAGGCTGGCCACCGAACTCAACACGGCGGTGGGGCCGCGGCGATCCTGCCCGTTCGCCGGGCCCAGGCTGGCGGCCAGCGTCTCCCCGGCGCGGCGCCCGCTGGGGAGGGCTCCCACCTCTCTCCCGAAGGCCACGTGGCAGGTGACGGAATAAAAACCCGGGACGTAAGGTCCGCCCCTGGTGTTGCGATGGCGCGCCAGGGAATCGTGGAAGACGTGTACAACCAGGTCGGCGTAACCGTCCGGCAGCGGGTGGTCGTTGCCGAACTTGGGTGCCTTGAGCAGCTCCGCCCGCAGGCGCTGCGCGCCGCTGAAGTCTTCCCGCAGGGCCGCGACCACCTCTGCCACGGTGTATTTCCCCCTGCGGAACACCACCTCGTCCAGGGCTGCAAGGGAGTCGGCCACGTCGGCCACCCCCACCCCCTGTATGCCGCTCGCGTTATACCTGGCCCCGCCCTCGGTAAGGTCCTTTCCCGTCTCCAGGCACCCTTCCACGAGCATGGAGGAAAAGGGCGTGGGATGGTAGTCCCGGTTACCCATTTCCACTACCTGGAAATCACCTACCATGCGGTCCACCATGGTGTCCACCTGGCGGCGGAAGGCCGCGATGACGTCATCCATGCTGCCGAAGCCCGCGGGGTCGGGTGTAGCGGCCCCCACCCTGCGCCTGCGGCCGAAGCGCCTCCCCCCGTTGAGGGCCAGCTCCAGGCAGAGTGGCAGGTTGAAAAGGGCGGCGTCCGTGGAGAGGAAGCTGACCCCCGGAAGCGCCAGCTCAACGCATCCCACTACGGCGTAATCGCGCGCCTCCCGCAGGGGATATCCGTGATGGACCAGGGAGGCCACCGCCGCCCCGTCGTTGAACACGGCGGGGACGCCCTTCCCCTTGCGCGCCACGTCCGCCACGCGGAGCAGGTACTCCGGCGGGGAGCCCGCATGCACGCGCGCCTGGTAGTTGGGGTCGCGTAATCCCGCTTCCTCCATGACGTCCAGGAAGAGGTAGGTGAGCTCGTTGACGGCGTCTCTCCCCTCCCGGTCGGTGCCGCCCACGATGGCCGCCTGGACCACCAGGTATCCGCCGTGATACTGGCTGATCCTCTCCGAGAGGAGAAAGACGTGCTCGGTGGCCTTGGCGCTGAAGCATAGCAGCAGCTCCCTGGCCCTTTCCGGATCAAGGCGCCCTTCCTCCACGTCCCCGCGGTAATAGGGATAGAGGTACTGGTCGACGCGCCCGAAGGAGACGGCGGAATTGAGGCTCTCCAGGTTGACCGCCAGGTGGGTCAGCCACAAGGATTGCAGCGCCTCGTGGAAGGTCTCAGCCGGCTCCCTCGGGACCTTGCGGCAGATGCGGGCGATCTCGCGCAGCTCCTCGCGGCGCACGGGGTCCGCCTCTTTCTCCGCCAGCCCTTCCGCTTCCGCGGCGAGTCTGCTGGCAAATATTACCAAACCATCGCAGGCAATACGCGCGGCGCGGTACAGGTCGCCTTCCTTTCCCTCCATGCACGCAAGGTAACCTTCGATGCCCTCCCGGAGCATCCTCTCGTAGTGGGGAAGGAAATGACCGATCCCGCCGGCCTCGTTGATCAGGTAGTAGGCGGGCCGGAGCTGCTCGCGCACGTAGCGCACGAGGTGACGCTTGTCCCGGAAGGCGCGGAAGTTCATGTTGCGCGTGAGCCAGTATGGTATCACGCCGAAGAGTATTCTCAGGCGGTCGGGCCAGGATATGCGCAGGGGCGTGGTCTTCCGCCTCTCGATCCAGAGGAGGTCCTCGCTCATGAAGACGCCGGCCAGCTCCGGCTGCATGATGGCGGAGATGCGGTACGAACCCACGTTGCCCACGATGAGCTCGTCCGGGTAGATGCGCACGGACTTGTTGGCGAGGACGTGGCGCAAGGCCCGCGCCTGGCGTACGGGCACCGGCTGCGTGGGGTCGTCGTGCTTCCTGAAATATTCCGTGACCAGGAGCGCCCTTTCCGGGCAGAGATGCACCGGCGTGGAGAGAAGGGTTTCCCTGATACGCCGGAAACGTTCGCTGCGCGTGGTCTCGGCTCCGGTACGCTCCATGCCTCCTCGCCTCCCCGCGACGATATGCTCCCTCTACCGGTACCATCCCGGTATTCGCATTTTAACATCCGCCGCCCTTTTTTCGTGACGTCCCACCCCCCTGACCGGTTCGCTTACGACCCCGTAGCGAGCGCGGGGCCGCGACACGGGTCGCGACATGGGTGTCCTCCCGCAAGTTCCCCCGGGAGAGGCTCTCCAGCGCCGCGGGCATGCGCCGCGCGGCCGGGAACGCCGTCACGGGTGATCGCCGCGCCGCCGGTAGGCCCGCCACTTGCCCGCCCCCTTCCGGCTCCCCGCGGCGGTTAAGGCGCGAGAATGAGAGGTCGATTAAAGCAAGTGACCAGCGCGTCCGCAGTAAAGTGACCTGCGGTTCGCGTCTCCGGCAACGCGCGAAGGGAAGCGGGAACGACGGGGGGGCGACCGGACTTGACGGAAAACGAAGGGGCGCCTGACGGCGCCAGGAGGCTGCGGGCGGAATTCGCCGCCGCCTCGAGAAAGCTTACGCTCAAGGTCTCGCTCTCGGCGGGGACCCTGCCGCTCCTCATGCTCGCCATCTTTTCCCTTACCGTGTTCCGCTTCGCCGCCCGCCAGTATCTCGTCTATATCCTCGCCATCGGGGTGCTGGTCATCCCCTTCGTGGTCGTCTGCGTTCTCATCTATCACAACCTGCAGCGCCGCCTCTACCGTCGCCTGCGCTCGTGGTTCGACAAGGCGAGGGACCCCGCGTCGCAGAGCGACCGCGACCTGGCGGTCAGGCTGCAGGGTGAACTCTACCGCTCGGCCTTCATGCACGGCGCCCTGGTCTCGCTCACCATCCTGCTGAGCCTGGCGCTGGGCGTGCTCATCTTCGGGCGTTTCGCCGACTTCACCCCCAATCTCACCCTCTCCTACATCGCCTTCGGCCTTGTCCTGGGCGTTACGGAGTGGTTCCTGACCGTATTCCTCTCCCACCGCGAGATGCGACCCGTCATGGAAACACTGCTCGCTTCCTGCAAGGGCTTCGGGTATCACTCCGCCACCGGCCTGGGCAAACGCCTCGCCTCCCTGGCCGCGGTGCTCATCATCTTCACCCTGGGCACCACCTGGGTCGCCGCCTCCTACCTCTCCGGCCAGGACCTGAAAGGCGAGCTGGAGAAGCGGGGCGCGGACAACGTGCGCCTGCTCGCGCAGCGCCTCTCCGCCGCCATCCGCGAGGAGGTCCCCCCTTCCGGCATGGAGGCCATCGTCGAGGAATCGGCCGTGACCACGCGGGAAGACCTGCGCGTCATGGACGCCGACGGATCCGTCTTCTTCCGTCACGACGGGATCTCCCTGGGAGAAGATGCCTGGCAGGAACTGGTAGGCGAGGCGGCCCCGGAGGGAAGCGAGGCGGCCAGCTTTATCAGGGCTAAGGGCGGCCACGAGTACCTGGTCACCGCCGCCGCCCTCCCGGACCTGCCGGGGTGGAAGGTCCTGCGGGCGGGCCGCACGGGCGTTTCCTTCCACGCCATGTGGCGGCTCACCCCCACAATGGTCCTTCTCGCAGCCTTCAGCGTCCTGGTGGCCGCCTTCATGGTCCTCATCCTCTACCACAACTTCGCGGATCCCCTCAAGCGCCTCGTCGGCATATGCCGCGTGGTGGGCAGCGGAGACCTCGACGTGGAGGTGCCGGTGGATTCACTGGACGATGTGGGAGAACTTACCAGTTCATACAGCGACATGCTGGCCTCCCTGCGCCGCATCAGCCAGGGCCTCCTGGAAACATCGGGAGAGGTGAGCGAGGGGGCGGAGAACATCGTGGCCGTCTCCGAGGAGATCATGGCGGCCATCGAGGAATTGAACGCCCTGGTGCAGGACCTCTCCGGCCAGATAGAAGACGAGGTCGAGCACATCGTGAAGGTCGAGGAGATAATGGCCGGCGTGGCGGAGACCATATCCCTTTCCCACGCCCAGGCGGCCCAGAGCCAGGAGATCAGCCAGGACGCCGAGAGGGTCGTGCTCGAGGGCAGGGAATCGGCGCGGGAAGCCGTGCAGAAGATCGGCGACTTCAAGGAGACGCTCGACGTCACCATGGACGCCATCCTCTCACTGGGCGAGAGCTCGCGCCAGATCGGCACCATCGTCGACATGATCACCCGCATCGCCGACCAGACCAACCTCCTCGCCCTCAACGCGGCCATAGAGGCGGCCCGCGTGCCGGAACACGGCAAGGGCTTCGCCGTGGTGGCCGGCGAGGTGAAAAAGCTGGCGCAGGAAGCGGGGGCCTCCGCCCAGAAGATAAGCGACCTGGTGCGGGCGATCCAGAAGGACGTCGAAACGGCGAAAAGCCTCATGGAAAAGGGGACCATGGGCATGTACGTGGGCATGGAAACGGTGGACCGCACCGACAGGGCGCTCCTCTCCGTCTCCGAGGCCGTCAGCCGCATGTCCCGCCTGGCGGAGAGCATCGCCCAGGCCTCCTCCCGTGAGCTCGACCTTAGCGAGAGGCTAACCGCCTCGCTGGAGGCCATGCGCTCGAAGGTGGAGAGTACCGCCGAGGCCTACGAGGAGATCAACGCCTCGTCGGAACAGCAGACCCAGTCGACCACCGAGCTCACCGCCACCGCGGAGAAACTCGCCGAGGTGGCCCACTACCTCCTCGACCTGGTCTCGCAGTTCAAGGCCGGCCGGCGTTGAGGGGAGGGCGCCGCTGCGCCCAGGGCCTCGCCTCCTCCAGCTGCGCCGCCAGGCGGAAGAGGGTGGCCTCGTCTCCGAACTTGGCTATGAGCTGCACCCCGATGGGTGATCCTTCCTCGCTCCAGTGCAGGGGGACGCTCATGGCCGGCAGGCCGGTTATGTTGCAGACCACGGTGAAGGGGACGAAGTCCGCGGCGCGTATTATCCCCTGCAGGGGGTTGTCGGGAGGCGAATCGAAGGTCCCCAGGGGAGGCGGCGGTTCCGGCAGGGTGGGGCTGATCCAGACGTCCAGGCCCTCGCTCTGTCGCGCCACGTCCCGGGAGAAGCGCTGCAGGGCGGTCACAGCCATCATATACTGGGGCGCGGTGAAGCCGCGCGCCATCTCGATGAGGGCCCAGGTGAGGGGCTCCAACTGGTCGGGCGTGGGCTCCTTCCCCAACGCCACTTTCGCCGTTTCCGCCGTCCAAGCCTGCATCCCGCTGTAGAGCACCATGAAGTGGGGGGTGATGGCCGGGATGTCCACCTCCAGGTCCTTCTCCTCCACCTGGTGTCCGAGTTCCTCGCACAGCCTTGCCGCTTCCTCCACCGCCTTAACGCAATGGGGATGGACAACCTCGTCCTGCGCCCGCACGGTGTAAGCGATGCGCAACCTCCCCGGGTCCGCTCCCACCTCCTGCAGGAACGGCCGTGCCGGGGGCGGCGCCCAGTAGGGGTCGCCGATATCGGGGCCGCAGGTGGCGTCGAGCAGGGCGGCGCTGTCCCGCACCGAGCGTGTCAGGGCGTGTTCGACCACGAAGCCGTTCAATATGTCCCCGAAGTAGGGGCCCAGAGGATTGCGGGCCCGCGTGGGCTTGAGGCCCAGGAGCCCGCAACAGGATGAGGGGATGCGGATGGAACCCCCGCCGTCGTTGCCGTGAGCCATGGGGACCATGCCCGCCGCAACCGCCGCCGCCGACCCGCCGCTGGAACCCCCGGGGGTGAGACCGGGGTTCCAGGGATTGCGGGTGGGGCCGAAGGCCTGGGGCTCGGTGGTGGGAAGGATGCCGAACTCGGGCACGTTCGTCTTGCCGATGATCACCAGCCCCGCCCTGCGCAGCCTGACCACGAGCTCGCTGTCATAGTCGGGGACGTAATCCTGGAAAAACGCCGACCCGAAGGACATGCGCACGCCCTTGTACGCGCACAGGAGGTCCTTCAGGAGGAAGGGGACGCCGGTGAAGGGTCCCTCCGGCAGCTTCCCCTGCGCTTCCTTGCGGGCCTGCTCGTACATGGGGGTGATCACCGCGTTGAGCTGCGGGTTGAGCCGCTCCACGCGCTCGATGGCCGCCTCCACCAGCTCGATGGGCTTGACCTCCTTCTTGCGCACCAACTCCGCCTGCGCCGTGGCGTCCAGGAATGCCGTTTCCTCCGCCAGAGACATGTCCCTCATCCCCCTTTCCTTCACCCGCGCCGTTCTTGATGTTTCGCCGCCGAGTCAGGATCCGCGGTCACGAACAGCTTCTGGATCGCCGTGACCCGCGCCCTTTCGAGGAGATTTTATACCTTTTCCTCCGCAACCTCCACAGACCGAATCCCGCAACAGATGGGATAAAAACGCAACGCGCGGGGTCAGGCATCGAGCGTTGCGCTCCTCGGGATGACGTTTCCGGTGAGATTGCTTCGCTTCGCTCGCGATGACGTTTAAAGCGCTCCTCGGGATGACGTTTCCGGTGAGATTGCTTCGCTTCGCTCGCAATGACGTTTAAAGCGCTCCTCGGGATGACGTTTCCGGGGGCTCCTCGCGATGACGTTTCCGGTGAGATTGCTTCGCTTCGCTCGCAATGACGTTTAAAGCGCTCCTCGGGATGACGTTTCCGGTGAGATTGCTTCGCTTCGCTCGCAATGACGTTTAAAGCGCTCCTCGGGATGACGTTTCCGGGGGCTCCTCGCGATGACGTTTCCGGTGAGATTGCTTCGCTTCGCTCGCAATGACGTTTAAAGCGCTCCTCGGGATGACGTTTCCGGTGAGATTGCTTCGCTTCGCTCGCAATGACGTTTAAAGCGCTCCTCGGGATGACGTTTCCGGGGGCTCCTCGCGATGACGTTTCCGGTGAGATTGCTTCGCTTCGCTCGCAATGACGTTTAAAGCGCTCCTCGCGATGACGTTTCCGGGGGCTCCTCGGGATGACGTTTCCGGTGAGATTGCTTCGCTTCGCTCGCAATGACGTTTAAAGCGCTCCTCGGGATGACGTTTCCGGGGGCTCCTCGCGATGACGTTTCCGGTCCCCTGTCATTGCGAGGAGTCGCGTTCCAAGTATGTCATTGCGAGGAGGCGCGCCAGCGCCGACGAAGCAATCTCGCCTTTATGGGGTAGAATAAACAAAGGATTTGGAACGGCTCATCCCACGCGCCCGAATCGAGCATAGGGGGGAGCCAAGAGGCAAGGAGAGATGTGATGTACTGCGAGCAGTGCGGCAAGGAGATCCCCCCCGAAAGCGAATTCTGCGGTTATTGC
The DNA here is from genome assembly GCA_014360655.1 of Actinomycetota bacterium. Lineage (NCBI taxonomy): Bacteria > Bacillati > Actinomycetota > Actinomycetota bacterium. The sequence continues at coordinate 93,514 of JACIXC010000007.1, forward strand.
GGCGCCGCGGTCGGAGCCGGCGCATCCGGGGGGACGCCTCCCCCTCCCACGACACCTCCGGCCTACCAGCCGCAGCCCCCGCCACCCGCGCCGGGCACCGTGCCGCCGGCACCGGGAGTCGCCCTTCCGGGACAGCCCTACCAGGCATACCAGCAGGCCGCTCCCGGTGGTCCCGCGACCAGGAAATCGGCACTTCCCTGGATCCTGGGCATCCTCGGCGTCGTGGTGGCGGCGGCGGTTGTGCTGGTGCTGGTCTTCGTGGTCTTCAAAGGGGGAGCTGATACCGGCGGGCCGGAGGAAGTGGTCAAGACCTTCTTCAAGGCCATGGAGAAGAAGGACGTAAACGCGCTTCTCGACATCATGGAACCGGACTTCGTCTCCCGACTCAAAAAAGCGCTGGGAAAAGAATACAAGGATATGCTCGAAGAATTTCTGGTTGATTCTTACATCCCGGACGATCTGAAGGTAGACATCAGGAAGATGGACACCGATATCGAGGGCGACCGTGCGGAGGTGACCATCCTCGAGGGCACCATGACCTACACGGACGAGTCCGGCGACAAGGTCAGGCTGGAGGCGTCCGAGAGCGATATGGATGTCATAAAGCTGGTTAAGGAAGGGGGTAAATGGTACCTGTCCGCCGAAACCCTGGAGGACATGGGTCTGGACATCGAGGACATCGAGGACTATTTCTCCGGCTACGACCTCGAGGACGAGGACGACTATGCCGGTGAAGACGGTTACGCGGATCACGAGGATGGCCGGGACTACGACGACTATACCGACTACGATGACTGGTCCGAAGAGACCGTGGTCGAGCTCCCCGTGGACACGTACGATGAAGCCCTCCTCCTGGTGCTTCAGGACCCGCTCGTACAGGAATGGTGGGCCACGGTCGAGAACCCGGACTGCGAGATCTTCGAGGAGGACGACAGCTACCAGGTGCGCTTATTCGAGTGGACCGGCGTCGATACCGTCGATTTCGGCTGGTACGCGGTGGACAAACAGACGGGAGAGGTTTACGAGATCGTGTATTGAGCACTTGGGGAACACGATAAACGGCAACGACTTTCCGCCGTGCTCGAACTCCGGGGTTATTTAGGGGGTTGAGGCTAGTTTCAACCCGAGTCCGGGCCGCGAAAAACGGTGACCATATCCATACAGGGCGTCGCTGCGAGGCGCTGTACATGATTCGGCTGCCGTGGACCCTTTGCCGTCCGAGGTCGAACGGCCCGCTGCCCGGAGCCCGCTAGGCGATATGGCCACGTCACGCGATATCGCTCTCCAGGTCGCAACCCCTGCGTAGCAGCTCCACCGCCTCCCTGATGATGCGCGAGACGTGCATCTGCGATACCTTGAGCTCGCGCGCGATGCGCGCCTGGGTCCAGCCCCTGCGCAGGCGCAGCTCCATGATCCTGCGGTGTCTGGGGGGCAGCTCGGCTATGGCGCTCTCGATGAAGACGTCCTCCTCCACCTTCTCGTAGGCCACGTCGTATGCTCCCACGCAGGCGCCCAGCGTCTCGCCGCCCTCTTCGCCGCGCGAGGCGTCCAGAGAGAACATGCCGCTGTTGCGCTGCGCCGCCAGCACCTCTATGATCTCCTCCTCGCCCGCGCCCAGCCTCTCCGCCAGCATGGCCACGTCCGGCTCCTTGCCCTCCTGTTCCATCTGGCGCCAGGCGGCCATGACGCGCTGCCTCAACTCGCGCAGGGGGCGGGGCAGCCGGATGAGCTCCAGGTGGTCCCGGTAATGTTTCTTCAGTTCGCCCTCGATGGTGGGATAGGCGAAGGTGATGAAGGATACCCCGCGCCTGGGGTCGAAACGGTGCAGGGCCTTCATGAGCCCCAGCGCCGCCAGCTGGAAGGCGTCCTCGTAAGGGAGGCGGTCCGAGCTGTACCGGTGTGCGAAACGGTGCAGCAGGTCCTCGTACTTCGCGACGAACCTCTCCGTCGCCCTCGCATCGCCGCCTGTTCTTATGCGCTCCAGGAGCGTCTCTTCGCTTTCCTCTCCCGGCTGTCGGCTCACTTTTCCCTTCCCGCCCATATCCAGGACCTCCCTGCAGCGTTGTTTTCCTCTCCCGACCCTTGCGCGCTTCCCGCCTTGGTATCCCTTCCCGGCCCTTCCCGGCGTCCCTTATGTCGGCTTTGCCGGTTTTCTTCCGATTCCCGTCCCTACCGGGCGCCTTTATGCGAGTAAACAATGAGCCGGCCTTCTTCTTCCATGATCTTGCGCATGTCAGGGCGGTAGGCGACAGCAGGACGGCATGCGCCTTCACTGACCTTGAGGATCGTCCCGGACCCGGCCCGGCCGTTCACTGACCCCTGCGCCCCGCCTCCCTTTATATGGATCTCGATACCCTTTTTATCCCTGTATCCTCATATCCTCATATTCTTATCACAAGGTCGCTGAGGGGATAGGACATGCAGGGGTGTATGAAGCCCGCCTTCTCATCCACCCAGCGCTTGAGCACCCTCTGCGGTGCGAAGACCCTCCCCTCCCGCAGCCGCGTGCGGCACACGCTGCACTCGCCGGAACGGCAGATGGCTTCCACCACCAGCCCCGCCCTCTCCATGGAGTTCATGAGGGGCTCCCCGGCGCGGGCCGGGAAGGTCCTGCCGCTGCGCTCTTCGCGCACCTGGAAGACGGTATCGGGGTCCGTGCCCGGCCAGCCGGGTTCCGCGGTGACGTCGGCAGGAGGCCCGTAGGCCTCTCGGCGTATCCTGCGCCGCGGCACCCCCAGGGAGAGGAGGGCTTCCTCGCAGAGGGCGTACATGGGCGCGGGGCCGCACAGGTAGAAGGTCTTGCCCGCAACCTCACCCACCAGCTCTCGGATGGTCCCCGCGTCCAGCAGGCCGCACCTTCCCTCGTAACCCTGCGGCGGCTCCGAGATGACCAGGTCGCAGGTGAACCACGGGTGTTCCGCTGCGAGCTCCCGGAGTTCGTCGCCGAAGATGACGTCCTCCGGGTCCCGGCAACCGTAAAGGAGGTGCATGGTGAGTCCCGTTCCCCTCTCCGCCGCCTCGCGGATCATGGAGGCGAAGGGGGTGATGCCGCTGCCCCCGGCAAGGAACACCAGGTCATCCGTGTCCAGGAGCGGTTCATGGAAAAAGCTACCAGATGGTCCCGTGGACTCGAGGACATCGCCCACCTTCACCTCGTCCAGTAGAAAGTCGGAGACGAACCCCCCGGGCATGCGGCGCACGGTCAGGTCCCAGTGATCCTTCCCCGGAGGGGATGAGATGGAGTAAGGGCGGGAGGTCGCCACGCCGCCTATCTCGCAGAAGAGGTTGACGTACTGGCCGGCGCGGAAGCCCGGCAGGACGCCTTCCGCCGCCGTCATGCGCAGGGTCCTTGTGCTCGCGGTCTCGGGTATGACCTCGCTGACCCTGAGCCTCACGCGGTCCGGGTGCAGTCCCGCGAGGGCCCGCTCTACCCGCAGCAGGGGACTCTCCACGACCTCCGCCCCTTCCGCCTGCTTGGTCACCTCCTCCCTCAGTTTTTGCATGTCCTCCGCGGTGGGGCCGCCCCTCTCCAGGTCGCGCAGCACCCTGCCCGCGGTGAGGAACCCGGAATAGAGGGAGGGCTCGTAGCCGCCCCCGATGTTAACCCAGGCACCGGAGAAATAGAGCCCCCTTAGCGGGCCCTCGGCCGGCATGCGCACTATACCGCTGCCGGTGAAGGTCTCGTCGAACCCGATGATGCTACCCGCCGGGTTGCGGGAATAGCGCATGTTGGTGAGGGGGGTTGCCACCTCGATGACCTCCATGTGGTCGCGCAGGCCGGGGGCGACGTGCTCCGCCAGCTCGAGGGCGCGCTCCGCCACCCGTCGTTTGGTCTCGAAATAGCGCTCGGGCGGGAGCTTCAACCAGGGCTCCGCGAAGGCGATGAAGGTGCACACCAGCGAGGAGGTGCCCGGCGGGGAGAACTCGTCGTCCACCGTGTCGTAGGCGGTCACCGCGATATTCGAAGGCTCCATGATCTCGCCGGACCGCATCTTTTCCCAGCTGCCGTCCACGTCGTAACCCTCGCTGTAGAAGGTCTCGTGGTTGGCGAGTCCCAGGTCACGGTAGGAACAGTCCACGCCCAGGTAGAGATTGACGGTGGAGGCACCCCCGGACCAGGCGCCCAGCCTGCGCAGGTACCAGTCCGGCGTGTTCTCCCTGCCGATGAGCTCCAGGCACGTGAGGTAGGGGTTGGCGTTGCTCACCACTACCGGGCAGGCTATCTCCGTCCCGTCCTGCGCCACCACGCCCGTGACCCTGTCTCCCTCGACCAGGATGCGCCGGGCGCCGTTACGCAGCCAGACCTCGCCCCCCATCTCCTCGATGCGGTCCATGAAGGCCTGGGAGAGGGCCTGCGACTTCCCCCTGACGTGCCATGGCCCGAAGCGCACGTAGCTCACCGTCCCCAGGGCGTAGATGAGGAAGGAGAGGCGCGACGGCGGGTTGCAGTAGTAGCCGCAGATGACGTCGAGCACGGTCCGCGCCGCGGGGTCCTTGATGAGCGGGTCCCTCACCTCCTTGAGGCTGCGGCCGAAGTAGGCGAGCAGGGTAGGAAATTCTTCCGGGTTTTCCGCCACCATCTTCGTGCCCACGCGGTTGGCCCGCAGCGCCTCCTCCGCGAACCTGAACATGATGTCCGTGAATTCCCTTATCCCCTCGGCGTCGCGCGGGAAGCGCTCGCAGAGGACGGCTTCGTATTCCTCCCTGCCCTTGGGCAGGACGATGTCCACGTCGGGGAGCACGCAGCGGTAGAAGTCGGGGATGGGAAGGAATTCCACCTTCTCCGTTATCCCCAGCTCCTTGAACATCCTCCACAGGGGGCCGGGGTTTTTCTCGTCGCCCAGCCCGGAGAGCTCGTGCAGGGAGACCTCGAACTCGAAGCGTCCCCGCAGGAAGGAGGTGGCGTATCCCCCCGGCACGTAATGCCTCTCCAGGAGCAGCACCCTCTTCCCCTCCTTGGCCAGGAAGGCCGCGGTTGCGAGGCCTCCCAGACCCGCGCCGATGACCACCACGTCGTAATCCTTCATATCGACCTACCTCCCGCCCGGCTTGTCTCCGCTTCCCGCGGTCTTACCGTTCCCGTGTCGCATCCTTCCCATATCCCGCGCGCCTCATCTACTCGTGTCATGGTCTTACTGTATCCCGCGAGGCGATGCATTAATCCTTGACCATGCCCCGCAGGCGTTCCGTCGCGCTCTCCGCCTCCTCCACCATGGCCCTGATTATCTCGGCCACCGGCTTCACCTCGTGCACGAGGCCCACACCCTGGCTGCAGACCACGATGCCCCCGTCCGGGTCGCCGCTGCGGAAAATATCGCGGGTCAGGGACCCCGCCACGACCTTGATGATCTCCTCGAAGGCGGCCCCCGCCGCCTCCAGCTCCGCCGCCCGCTGCGCGGCCAGGTTCCTCCACACCCGCAGCCTGTTGTGAACCGAACCCAGGATGACGATGGTGTCGGTCTCCTCCGCCTGCAGCAGGCGCTCCTTGATCGCCTCGTGCACCGGGCTCTCCGCCGCGAGCAGCAGGCGGGTCCCGATGAGCACGGCTTCCGCCCCCAGCGCCAGGGCCGCGGCGAGCCCCCTGCCGTCCGCTATCCCGCCGGCGGCGATCACCGGGATGCGCAGCCTTTCCACGGCGCGCGGCACCAGGGAGATGAAGGTGAGGTCCGCCTCCCCGATATGGCCGCCCCCCTCGCTGCCGAAGACCGTCACCGCGTCGTATCCCATGTCCTGGGCCACCTCCGCGTGGTGAACGGTGGTGCACTTGTGCATGAGCAGCACGCCGTTGTCCTTCAGCTCCTGCACCAGGTCGGCGGGAGGGCGTCCCCCGCTGGTCTCAACGACGGGCACCCCTCCTTCCTCCAGCATGGCCTCCACGTAGAGCCGGTTGTCAATGGGGCGCAGGGCGGGGAAGAGGTTCAGGTTGACGGCGAAAGGCCTGTCCGTGAGCCGCTTGAGCCTTCGCAGCGCCTCCCTGAACTCCTCCTGGGTCACGAAGCTCGCCGAGGACATGACGCCGAGCCCCCCCGCGTTGCTCACCGCGGCCGTGAACTCGGGCCCCGTGATCCACTGCATGCACCCACCGATCACGGGGTGCTCGATCCGAAAGAGCCTGGTGATGCGCGTTTCCAACATCTTCCTTCCTCCCCATCGCGCGCTTCCGCCCCGCGCAGCAAGCGACGGGCGCGGTTCCGCCTTTAACCCTCCTCGTCGCCCCCCTTCTTCCCTTCCAGGAATTTCCTCACATCTTCACGGTGTTCGGGAGTTGTCACGTTGAGGGACTGTATGTGGGCCTCCAGTTCCAGCTGCGTCCCCAGGTCCACGACGAATGCCGTGTTCACGAAGCGTTTGATGTGCGCCAGGATTTCGGGGGGCCTGCCCGCCAGCCTCTTCGCCAGTTTCATCACCTCTCCCGATATCTCCACGTGGTCCACCACGCGGTTGACCATGCCCATGCGCAGGGCCTCCTCGGCGTCGACCACGCGCCCGGTAAGGGCGATCTCCTTGGCGCGCGCCGTGCCCACCCGGCGGGCCAGGAAGTAAGCGGAGCCGAAGTCGGGGACCAGGGAGATGCGCACGAAGCTGAGGAAGAAGCGGGCCCGTTCCGTGGCGTAGGTGATGTCCGAGGCCATGGCCAGGCCGAAGGCTCCCCCCACCGCCCAGCCGTCCACCTCGGCGATCACCGGGCGGGGCCCCTCGTGCAGCTCGACGATGAGCCGGCCCATGCGGCGCATGGTTTCCGCGAGCAGTCCGGGGTCCATCTTTTCCCCCATGATGGAGAGGTCCGCGCCGGTGGAGAAATTCCCGCCCTCGCCGCGGATGACGATGACCCGGACCTCCTCGTCGTCCAGGACGTGCCGCATGCCGTCCAGCATGCTCATGACCATCTCCGCGCCCAGGGCGTTCATGTTGGGCCCGTCCATGGTGCAGCGGGCCACGCCCTCCTCGACCTCGACCCTGAAAGCGCCGCCTTCCATTTCCACCTCCCATGAACACGCCGCGGTCAACACGCCGTGTCGGGTCACAGGCCTCGCCAGACGCGACGTGCGGGGTCAAGCCCCGGGCGTTGCCGATGCGCCCGCCGTCCGCCCACGGCCGCTCCCCTTAAGTCCCGACCAGGGTGAAGTGTTTCACGTCGAGCATGCTCCCCGTCCGTTCCTCCGCGAAGACCGCCTTCACCCGCGCTCCCACCTTGATCTTTCCCGGGTCCGTTTCGTCCAGGTAGTGCAGGATATAGGTGTCGGCACCGTCCAGCTTGATGACCGCGTACCCGTAGGGAACCGGCTTCTGCTTCCCGGTGGAGGGGTCCACGAACCCGAAGCTGACCACGGTGAAGGTGATCACCTCCCCCTCGTCGGAGACGGGCACCAGCTCGGTCAGCTCCCGGAAACACGGCCCGCAGACACGGCGCGGGGGCACGTATACCCTGCCGCAGCCGGGGCACCTCACCCCCACGAACCTGCGGTTGTCCCGCAGCTCGGTGAGGAAGCGCGATCCGTAAATTCCCGCCGACCACCGGAAGGGCTGCTCCGCCTCGCCGCTCTCCAGCTTGATGAGTTCCTTCCTCTCCTCGGCCATCCTCTCCTCGGCCATCTCCCTCACCCCCGCGGTTTCTCCGGCTTCTCTTTCCCCAAGAGCAGCACGTCCGACCAGAAGCAGCCGCCGAAGCCGGTGGCCAGCGCCAGCTCCACGTCCGGGACCTGGCGGTCCTCCGCCCGCCCCTGGATCTGCAGGGCGCACTCCGCCACCCGCAGCAGCCCGGTGGCGCCGATGGCATTGGAGGACATCACCCCTCCCGAGGGGTTGACCGGGCACTCCCCACCCATGTCGGTGGCCCCCGAGCGCAGCAGCTCCGGGCCGCCCCCGCGCGGGCAGAAGCCCAGGGACTCCATGTAGCGGAGGCCGGCAAAGGAGTAGGGGAGGTAGAGCTCGGCCACGTCTATCTCCTTCAGGGGGTCTCTCACACCCACCTTGTCGTAGACCTCCCTCGCCGCCCACTCCAGGGCAGGGAACCACCAGCCGTTCTCCAGCGCCTGGTTGACGTATGGGTCGCTGGTGTAGGCCCAGAGGTGGCGGTCGGCCACGGCGAGTATCCACGCCGGCTTGTTGGGAAATTCTTCCACGACATCCTCGCTCGCGAAGATCAGCGCGCAGGCCCCGTCCGTGCGCGGACACATGTCTCCCATCTTCACCGGCCAGGAGAGGTAGGGGGAGTTCATGACATCCTCTATGGTCAGGTTGATGTGCAGGTGCGCGTAGGGGTTGTTGAGCGCGTGCCGGCGCTCGCGCACCGCCACGTAGGCCGCGTCCTCCTCGGTGGCCCCCGTGAGGTGCATGTACTGGGTGGCCTCCAGGGCCAGGCCCGCCACCGCCCCCGCGAAGATGGGGCGGTCCCAGAAGGGGTCGAAGGCGGTGATGATGGCTCCCGTGGTGTCGGACTCGGAGTTCTTCTCCCAGCCGATGGCCAGCACCCGGTCGAAGAGCCCGGAGGCCACGTGGTAGTAGGCGGCCATGGCTACCGTGGTGCCCGTGGTCCCCCCGGTGGTGAGCTTCATGATGGGCTTCATGAGGGCCCCGCTCCCGTCCACGGACCAGGTGTCCACGTAGTTGATTCCCTCGAAGTGGTCCATGTTGCCGATGACCACGGCGTCGATATCGTCACGCTTCATGCCCGCATCGGCGAGGGCGGCGCGCACCGCCTCGTGGATGAGCTCCTGCCCGTTGACATCGGGGCGCGAGGAGCGCTGCCTGGTCATGCCCACCCCCACCACGGCGACCCTCTTTCCCATCACGGTTCACCTCCCAGCACCCACACGCAGTGCGACTGGCCGCAGGGGCCGTTGATGCCGTGCGCCACCGCCGTGCGCACGCCCTCCACCTGGTGCTCACCTGCATCACCCCGTATCTGCAGCGCGCACTCGATCATGCGGTTGAGCCCGGCCGCCAGCACCGGGTTTCCCGCCAGGCAGCCCCCCGAGGCGTTGACCGGCAGCCTGCCTTCCAGGGAGGTCGCCCCGCTCGCGGTGAGCCTCCCCGCCTCGCCCCGCTCGCAGAACCCGAGACCCTCCAGCCACATGAGCTCCATATAGGAGAAGGCGTCATAGAGTTCGACCAGGTCCACCTCGCGGGCGGCATCCGCGACGCCGGCCATGGCATAGGCCTTCGCGGCCGCACGCTGCAGCGCGCGCACATCCCCCAGGTCGCGGTCACCCAGGTGGTAGGCGTCGCAGCAGTGCGCCACGCCCCGCACCCAGACCGGCCTGCCGGCGGTCCTCCGCGCTCTCTCGGCGGAGGCCAGGACGAGCGCCGCGGCCCCGTCCGAGATGGGGCAGCAGTCCAGTACCTTGAGGGGCTCGGCGATATAGGGGGAGGACATGACATCCTCCACCGTCAGCTCGAGGGGCAGCTGCGCAAGGGGGTTGCGGAAGGCGTTGCCGTGGTTCTTGACCGATACCAGGGCGCATTCCTCCTCCGTGATGCCATACCTGTCCATGTAAGCCTTTGCCTGCAGGGCCGCCGAGCTCACCGCCTCGACGCCCAGGGAACGCTCGTAGACGGGGTCGAACATGGCGTTGGTGATGAGGGGCATGTCGCTCTCCGACCCCTTGTGATGGGCACACACCAGGGTGGTCCCGAAGCTTCCCGAGAGGATGCGCATGAGGCCGTAAAAGGCCCCGAAGGTGCCGTCTCCCTCCACGGTGGACACGTTCCTGTCGAAGGAACCGCAGGCGTCCTGGACGGCCATGGAGGAGATGGTCCTGCCGTCGAAGAAGTCGTTGGAGACCGTTACCACGTTGTCCACCTGGTCGATGGTCATCCCCGCGTCCTCGAGCGCCAGGCATACCGCCTCGTAGACCAGGTCCGCGTACGTGTCCGCTCGCCTCTCGCGCTCCATGCGGGTCATCCCCACCCCCACCACGGCCACCGGGTCCACCTAGACCACCTCCCGCACGGGCCGGAAATAGCGCACGTCGAGGATGCTCCCTTCCCTCTCCGCCGCGAAGACCGCCTCCACCTCCATGCCCGCGCGCAGCTCGCCCTCCGCGAATTCGTGCAGCAGGTGGAGGAAACCGGTATCCGCGCCTTCCAACCGGATGATCCCGTAGGCGAAGGGTAGGGCGAGGGGCGCTAGGTGGGGATGGTGCCTGCGCACCACGGTATAGGTGAGGAGCGTCCCCCGCCTTCCCAGTTCCACCCATTGCGCGCACTCCGCGCCGCAGTCCGGGCAGTGGCGCCGCGGAGGATGGTAGACGACTCCGCAGTCCGGGCACCTCGTCCCCAGGAACCTCTCCTCGTCCCGCAGGGCCTGCAGGTAACGGGTCCCCGTCTCTCCCGCCGCCCAGCGGTAGGGGACCTTGATCTTCCCCTCCATGACCAGGATCTCCTGCCCTGCCATCCAGTCCTCCATCACCCGCACCTCCCGTGATCTTTCGGGCCTTCATCCAGGCGCCCCAACGGGGGAACCTCACGTCTCCTTCCGCCCGCGAGCCGTCGAAAATGCTGCCGCCTCGGGCTGACGGCGTATCGCTTTCCCGCAGCCGGCCACCTTCCCGCAGCCCTCCCGCCTTGTTCCCGTAACCCTACCGCCGTCTTCCCGTCGCATTACCGCCGTCTTCCCGCAGCCCTCCCGCCGGAGGACGGCGCCGGGCTCACCGGCGTTCCGCGGCCGCGCACCCATGGAGAAAAAGGTCGCAGAAGATATCCGCTACCTCCTCCGCCGTGTATTTCCCTCGCGGGCGGAACCAGACGGAGAGCCAGTTGCACATCCCCGATATGGCGCGCACGGCCATGGGCACGTCCAGCTCCCGGAACCTTCCCTCCCTGACGCCCTCCTCCATGAGCTCGCGGTAAAACGACTCGTAATCGCGGCTGAGAGAGCGTATGAACTTGCGCTTTTCCTCCGGGAGCTCGCTCTCCTCCGCCAGGTAGACCGCGATGACGTCGCCGTGCGCTGAGAACATGCTCACGTGCCAGGCGATGAGACGGCGCAGCCTCTCTTCCACCGTGCCGGGCTCCTCCATGATCTTCTTCGCCCCTTCCATCAGCCGCTCGATGGCCGCTTCGCAGATGGCGTAGAGGAGGTCGTGCTTTGTGTCGATGTAGTAGTAGAGGGCGGGCTTGGTAACCCTCAACTCGGAGGCGATGTCCTCCATGGTGGTGGCGCGGTACCCCTTCTCCCGGAAAAGGCGCGCTGCGACGCTCAATATCTCGTCCCAGCGAGATTTGTTCACCAGCTCCCTCACTGCCGATAAGGACCTTACTTAACGGTAGGTAAATTCATTTTACCGACGGGCAGTACGTCCGTCAACCTTGACCTTTCCTCTTGTGGAGTTTGTTTGTCTTGTCGGGACGATAGGGTGGTTTCCCAACCTTTTTCAACCAGGAAAGCGCCTACCGAAACGATACAGCATGCCCTCAAGAAGATCCTATTGGACAACCTCTGGTCAACCGTGGGGCAACCGCGGGGCAACTGTTAGGCAACCGTGGGGCACCGTGGTTATGAATACTTCCAGGAGAAAAACCATGTCATACGTCGCTGCGTGAGGAATACAACGGTCGTCATTGGGATGCCACAGCTCCACGGGGGGAGTTGTCACGATTGCGTTGCATTACGATCATTGCCATCAATAAAATGGTGGCGATTACAAGTGAACAACCTCGGACGCAGGAGGCGGCGGCAAGGGTCAACGTGTTTTAGGTTGAAGAGGTGCGCGCGCCCGCAGGCCGCACGGCGAAACGGCGTATGCCCTCCCGTATCGGATGGAGGTGGAAGATGGACGATTCCCGCGCGGTTCCGCGATCCCTCGGCCTGGAAACGATCCCCTTTAACCCGGAGGAGGTGGCCCCCGGCGCCCACCTGGAAGTCCGTTGCGAGTGTTTCCACACCGGGGACGGCGTGACCCTGCGCCTCAAGCGGTACGCGAGAGAGGGCGCCCAGCCGGTCATCCTCGTCCACGGCTATACCGGTAACGGCCTGGAGTTCGACCTGCCCCACCGCAGGCACAACCTCGCCCTTTTCCTGGCGGAGCGGGGTTACGACGTGTGGATCGCGAACTTCCGGGGATGCGGCAGGTGGCCCTACCACAGCGACACGAACGGCTGGCTGCATTCCGTCGACCACCTGGCCGCCCTGGATGCGCCGGCCCTGGTGGATGGGGTGAGCCTGGCCACGGGCAAGAAGCCCGTGTGGATAGGGCACAGCATGGGAGGGATGGTCCTCTACATGTACCTCGCCGGCGCGCGCATGACCTCCCACGACGGCGGCTGCGAGGTATCGCTGGACCCGGCGCTGGCGGCCGAGAGGAACCGTGCTCTCCTGGGAGGGATCACCATCGGCAGCCCTCCCGCCTTTCACCACGGCGGCGGCGCCTGGGTGGCGACGCTCTCCCGCCTGCCCTTCTTCGACGCCACCGTACGCATGCTCATCCGCCTCTGCGGATCGCTGGAAACGGCGTCCCCGCGCTTTCCCGTCAGCCGCCTCGGCGACCTGGTCGCGCGCTTCCCGCGCCTGGGAATGGTGCTGGCGATGCACGGCCCCATCGCCGTTTTTCTCTACAACCGGGAGAACGTTTACCCGGAAGTGGGCTGCAGCCTCCTGCGATGGGCCTCCGACAACGTCACCGCGCGCATGACCAGGCAGATACTCTCCCTCGTCCGCGACCGTGACTTCCGGGACTACCGCGGTGCCTGCAGTTACACGGAACGCATGGCGGACATCACCCTGCCCCTCCTCTTCATCACCGGGACCCTGGATTTCGTGGGAGCGGAAAACATCCGCACGCACGGCTACGAGCTGGTGGCCGGCGAGCGCAAGCGGTTCGAGAACCTCACGGGGTACGGCCACACGGACCTGGTGATGGGGAAGAGGGTCTACGAGGAGGTGTACCCCCTCATCCTGTCCTGGCTGGAGGAACTCGGGGGTTGAGCGGGGAGCAAGCGAGCCCGCGCCGCCGGCACGCCGCCCGCCACCGTCCCGACCCGTCAATCAGTCTCCTCGTCCTCATCCCGCCCGCAGCGAGGAGGCCCGTGAGCGCCGACGTGGCCATCTCGAACGGAACTCGCCTTCCGTCAGCGTGCGCTCCTTCTTACGCGTGAGATCGCCACGGGGGCGCTTCGCGCCCCCTCGCGATGACGTTCTCTGGTATCGTGCCTTACTCGTGCCTTTCTCGCGCCTTTCTCGCGCCCTTACGTGCCTTTCTCGCGCCCTTACGTGCCTTATTCGTGCCTTTCTCGCGCCTTTTTCGCGCCCTTACGTGCCTTATTCGTGCCTTACTCGTGCCTTATTCGTGCCTTTCTCGCGCCTTTTTCGCGCCCTTACGTGCCTTATTCGTGCCTTATTCGTGCCTTACTCGTGCCTTATTCCTCGCCAACGGACCTGGCTATGTACTTCCTGAAGCTCTCGACCATCTCCTTGAAGGCGCGCTTCAGGCCCTCGAACTCCTCTCCCTCGCGCACTTTTATATCCACGTCCAGGTCGCCCTCCATGACCTGCTCCGCGGCCGCGGAGAGCTCCTCGATGGGAGCGGTTATCTGTCTGCGGATGAGCATGCTGAGCACGAAGAAGGTGATGAGGATGGCCAGGAGCACGGATAATCCCACCACCACGGCGATGATCACGATGGCGCGGTTCTTCTCGCTGCTGTAGAAAGCGTTGATGTCCGCCACCGCCTCTTCCATGGAGACGAAGTCGATGCCCCACGCGCCGGTCAGCACCGGGCTCAGCTTGGAGAGGTCATAGAGGCACATGAGGTACTTGCCCTCGAGCCCGATCTCGGGGATGCCGTCCTCCAGGTACCTGTAGCTCTCGCCCCCCTCCTCGATATCCTCGATGGTCGCGAGCACCACGTCTGGCACCCGGTATTTCGGCCTTCCGTTCTCGTCCCTTTCCATGAGCCTGTCGTCTGTCGCCAACATGATGCCGCTCTCGGGGATCATGGGTGGGGTGGCCAACAGGACCTCGATTATGAGATCCACCCCCATGGTTCTCTCCTCGACGAGCTTTTTCATTCGCTCCTGGGCTTTCAGAAAAGGCTCGCTCAACTCCCCCGAAAGGGTGGCCCCGCTCATCTCCAGGAGCTGCTGCGGAGTGTATTTTTGCAGGTCTCCCAGGATCTCCTTCGCTTCCACCTCCGCCATGTACTTCATGCCCGTGTCGATGACCTTCGCCTTCTCCTCCACCACCTTGTTTACGCTCTTCTCGACCATGCGGTTATAGCCGTCGTTGACGAAGAGGAAGATGACCACCCCGCTGGTGACCATGAGGATGACCACCAGCGCCGTTATCTGGTAGAGGATGCTTGACCTCTTCCTCCCCACCTGCGATTTCTTCCCTCCATCATCCATCCTTGCTACACCTCCATTGCTTCGACCGGTTGCTGTCTATCCGTCACCGCCGATCTATACAAGTCCTGTGGATTATCGGGTTTCCCTTTCGTCTTATTTAATCATTGAACATTGCGTGTCCCGTGTTCCGGCCGGACCATCCGGTACTATGGATTATCGGGTTTCCCTCTCTTTTTATTAAATCGGACCGTGCCTCCCGGGCACCGGCAGGGGCTTCCCGCACAACTCCCGTCCGGCACGCCGGCAGGCCCGACAGGCGCGGACATCGGGGAAGGCGGAAAAGGGGGTCACGGACGAGAGCGCATGGCCAAGCCCTGATGAAGCCGAGATGATGGACGACAGCGGGTCCGCCCCGACTTACGGCCACGGACGAGAGCGCCTGGCCATGTCTTGATAAAGGCCCAAGGCCGCCGAGCGGATGCCAGGTGTAAAGAAGAAGCACAAGCGCCGGCCTGGGCTAATGGAAACGGGACCCGGACTGGGGTGGCGGTTGCAGAATAGAGGTTCCGATACCCGGGCAACCCATAGCGGTGTTTTGCGATCCACAAGCGGCTTTGGGGCAGTTTCAAAGAGAGGTTCCGGTACCCGGGCAAAAGCTCGCCCAGGGACGCTACGAGGGAAGGGGGCTTCCGACCCTGCTACGATCACTCCTCGTCCGGGTCTTCACCGTCACCCTCTCCGGCCTCGGCTATCCAGCGCTCGAGGACCTGCACGATCTTCCTGGCCTGTTCCACGCTGGAGATGTTGAACTTGGCCTGTTGCCGGTATTCGCCGTTTATACGGCGGTAGCGCCTTATGGTATAACGCTCGGGTCCGTAACCATCCCGCGAGCGCTCCCACTGGCGGTAGCGGAAAAGCACCGTGGCCCAGGCGCCGCGGGTGATGATCTCCCTGTCCAGCTCCTCGACCACCTGTACCCCGTCTTCCTCGTAATTGATGGTGATGTCCTCCACGTCCTCGAACAAGTCCCTCTCCTTCCCTTTTTCCTTCCTTCTGCCGATCTTCCCTTACCTTCCTTACCTTCCTTGCCTTCCTTGCCTTCCTTCTTCTCCCTTCCCTTCCCTTTCCTTTCCTTTCTTTCCTTTCTTTCCTTTCTTTCTTCTTCCTTCTCCACGTCTACATACCGTTCACATATCCAGCACCAGGCCTATGGGGCAATGGTCCGAGCCCTCCACCTCCGGCAGGATGTATGCCTTCTTCACCCTCTCCCGCAGCTCCTCGCTGACGAAGAAATAATCTATGCGCCAGCCTATGTTCCTCTCCCTGGCGCGTGTCTTCAGGTCCCACCAGGTGTAATGGCCGGGCTCCTCGTTGAACATGCGGAAGGTGTCCACGTACCCGTGGGCCACGAACCTGTCCAGCCAGGCGCGCTCCTCGGGAAGGAATCCTGACACCTTGCTGTTCTCCTTCGGCCTTGCCAGGTCTATCTCCCGGTGCGCGGTGTTGAAGTCCCCGCAGGCCACCACGGGCTTTCCTCCCCCGCGCACCGCCTCCACGTAATCCAGGAAGGCGTCGTAGAAATCCAGCTTGTACCGCAGCCTCTCCCGCGATTGCTTCCCGTTGGGGAAGTAGACGTTGCAGAGAAGGAAATCGCCGTAGTCTGCGGCCAGGAACCTCCCTTCACTGTCGAACCTGGGTATGCCGAAGCCGCCGCGCACGCCCTGCGGTTCATGACGCGTGTAGATGGCGACCCCGCTGTAACCCTTGCGGTCCGGCACGGAGAAGAAGGCACGGTATCCTTTCACTTCCCGCAGCTCCGGTGGGAGCTGGTCTTCCAGGGCCTTGGTCTCCTGCACACAGAGGATATCGGGGCGGGCCGCGAGGAACCATTCCAGGAACCCCTTCCCGTACGCCGCCCGCAACCCGTTGACGTTCCAGGAGATGATGGTAAGCCTACCCATTTCCGGCCTCACACCTTCTTTCCACTTTCCGTGTTCCTCCCGCCTCCCGCTTTTTCCTGCCTCCCGTGTTCCTCCCGCCTCCCGACTTTTCCCTCCAGCCTTTTTCCTGCCTCCCGTGTTCCTCCCGCCTCCCGCCTTCCCGCACCCGCCTTTTTCGCTTCCCGCCCGTCCTTACCCCGTCTGTCCTCCTCCCGCCTCATGTGGGCTCGCTTTCCCTCCTGTCCCCGTAACCGCTCAGTCACCTGATAAGTCCCCGTCCCGAGGCCCGCCTCCCGAAAAGTCCCCCGTTTCCGGGGCCTCGACGCATGTGGTCTCCGCTCAGGCATCCGGCACGCGCTCCCGGTCCGCGTGCCCACTTCCTTAATATAGCCCACGCGGGGCACGCGCCCAAGGCAGCGGCGGAACCCGCCGCCGGCAGCAGTGTGAAAGGCCTATTTCCGCCCTTTTTAGGGTATATTTCTGTTGGATGGACGCTGTCGGACGGCGAAAACGCGCCGGGACGGAAAGGCCGGGCGTGGGAAAGGGTTTCCCCTTACCCGCAGCAACTTCTTACCGGCGCAGGGAAGAGGGATGGCCGGGCGAGGACGCAAGTCAAGGCCTCGTCCTCCTGGGAAGGGAGAGACGATGGGCAAGGCGAGGCCCGACGGAAAAGGCGAGAAGCCCGCGCGCGCAAGGGGTGGAACGGACCGCGCGAAGAAACGGGGCGGACCGCGCGAAAAGCCCGGTGGCGTCGACCACGGGGCCCACCCGGACGAGGAACTGCTTCGTCACATGGTGGATGCCGCCTCCGACGCCATCGTCTGCATCGACGAGGAAGCGCGCATCGTCTTCATCAACCATGCCGCCGAGGAGCTCTGGGGATACCCGCGCGAAGAGGTCCTGGGCACCGACATGGCGCGGCTGATGGTCCCGGAGGAACAACGCGAACGCTTCGCGCAGTCCTTCCGAAAGATGATCTCCGGCACGCGCGAGGACATACTTGGGAAGCGACACCGATTTCTCTCCGCCGACAGGCGCGGCCGCCCCTTCGTGGCCGAGGTTTCACCTTCCTCCTTCTCCGCCGGCGGGAAGGATTACTTCCTGGCCATCGCCCGGAAAGTCACGGAAAGGGAGCAGCTGGAGAAAGCGCTGCGGGAATCGGAAGAGCGCTACCGCATCCTGCACGACAACGCGCGCTTCGGCGTGTTCTCCTTCGACCGCGAGCTGGTGATCACCGGCGTCAACCGGGTGGTCTCGGAACTGCTCGGCTATACCGAGGGGGAGCTCGTGGGGAAGGGTATCCTGGAGCTGGACATCCTCCACCCCGACGATTACCCGCGCGTAGCCACCGCCCTCTCCGAGATCTTCGAGGGCCAGAAGGCGTCCCGCAACGACCTGAGGATCAGGAGAAGGGACGGCACCTACCTTGTAGCCGACATCACCGGCGTGCCCATCCGGGGGCCCTCGGGAGAGGTCGTGGAGGTCATCAACATAGGCGCGGACGTCACCGAGCAGAGGCGCCTTGAAGAAGAGCTCGCTCGACACCGGGCCCACCTGGAAAGGCTGGTGGAACAACGCACGGAGGAAGTGCAGGAGGCCCTGCAGCGACTGGAGCGCAGCGAGCGCTACTACCGCGCCCTCATCGAAAACGCGTACGACCTCATCGCGGTGCTCGACGACGACCTCACCATACGCTACGTCAGCCCCTCCGTGGAGAAGATCTCCGGGTACACGCCGGAGGAGGCGCTGGGCAGGAACGCGCTGGAGTTCTTTCACCCCGAGGACATGCAGGCGGTGGTGGACTCCTTCCGGCCCGACCTGGAAAACAAAGGGATCACGGAAGTGGCCCGTTACCGTTACCGCCACAAGGACGGCACCATGCGCTGGCAGGAAGCCGTGGCCGTCAACCTCCTGGACGACCCCGCGGTAAGGGGCATCGTGGTCAACGCCCGGGACGTGACCGAGGGCGAGGAGGCGAAGCGGGCGCTCGCCGAGAGCGAGGGGCGCTATCGCACCCTCGTGGAGACCTCACCGGATGCCATCACCGTCACGGACCTCGCGGGAAAGATCGTCATGATCAACCCTCCGGGAGCGCAGCTGCTGGGCTATGACGGCCCCGAGGAGGTGGCGGGCAGGAACATCCTGGAGTTCATCGCCCTCGAGGACCACGCCCGCGCCATCGACTCCATGCGCACCAGGCCCGCGGAAGGAAGGGTGAGGAAAGAGGATTACATCCTCGTGCGCGGGGACGGGACGCGCTTCTGGGGGGAGATCAGCGCCTCTCTCCTGCGCGACTCCCACGGCAAACCGATCGGCTTCACCGCCATCACCCGCGACATCACCGAGCGCAAAAAGACGGAGATGGGGCTGGAAAAGCTCAATCGCTGCCTTCTGAGCCTGGGCCACGACCCCCTGGCGAACATCGCCGACATCATCATGGCGGCCGGGGGGATCATGGAGGCGCGCCTCGCCTGTTACGGCAGGAAGGAGAGGGGCAGGTTCCAGGTCTTCTCGTCGCTGGCGGCGGAGAAGGGGTTCCTCGCCCTGGACAACGTGGAAAACCTCGTATGCTGGCAATTGATCTCGCGTGGCGTGGATTCCCCCGTCTCGAGCAAGGACCTCCCGGCGGGCGTCTTCGAGAACGACCCCGACGTGATCTCCCACCGCCTGCGGGAATGCCTCTGCTATCCCGTGAAACTGAAGAGCGAGCCCATAGGCTGCCTCTGCCTCTTCTTCGACACGGAGCGCCGCTTCAGCGCCGCGGACATAGACATCCTCATCATGCTGGGAAGGGCCATCGCCATCGAGGAGGACCGCTGGGATTACCAGGAAGGCCTGCGGGACTTCATAGACATCGCATCCCACGAGCTGCGCCACCCCATGGCCCTGCTGGGAGGCTTCTCCGAGCTGCTGCGGGAACGCGCCGGCGAACTGGACGAGAGGACACTCGGCGAGGTCGCCGATGCCATAGTCTCCGCCACCGACAGGCTGAAGGATATCGCAGAGGGACTCGTGCGCGTCTCCCTGGTGGAGCGCGACCGCCTCCCTTTTTCGCGCAGGAAGGAGGATGTGGCGCAGCTCGTCGCGCAGACCCTTTCCGAGATGGAGAAACGCTTCCCGCAAAGGGAATTCCGCTTCAACATGATCGGGGAGATCGGCTCGTGCCCGGTCGACGCCACCCGCATCCACGAACTGATGGTGATACTCCTGGACAACGCGGTGAAATTCTCCCCCTCCGAAACTGCGGTGGAGGTGCAGTTGGAGGCGGTCAGGGAGGGGATCATCGTCTCCGTCCTGGACCGCGGGAGGGGAGTGGCGGAGGAAAGCCGCGAGCGCATCTTCGAGCGCTTCTACCAGGTGGAGGAAGCGCAGCACCATTCCGAGGGCCTGGGCCTGGGGCTTTTCCTGGCGCGCCAGATCGTGGAGGGCCACAACGGGCGCATCTGGCACGAGGACCGTCCGGGAGGGGGGTCCGCCTTCCGCTTCTTCCTCCCCTACCTCTGAATGCCTCTACTGCCGCATCATGGCGGGACGCAGCCGCTCGGGATATCCTGGGGTACATGGATATCGGAACCTGGAAGGACGCGGTGTTCCTGGAAAGACCCAACCGCTTCCTCGCGCTGGTGGAACTGGAGGGGGAACGCGTACGGGCTCACGTTCCCGATCCCGGCCGCCTGCACGAGCTTCTCATCCCCGGAGCAAGAGTTCGCCTGCGCGCAGCCCCGGGATGGGGACGGCTCACCTCCTGGGACCTCATCGGGGTGGCCTGCCCCGAGGGCTGGGTGAACATCGACTCGCGCCTGCCAAACTCCCTCTTCTCCGAGGCGGTGCGCGAAGGTCGGTTGGACGATTTTCCCGGTATCACGCGCATAGCGCCGGAATACCGCTTCGGCGACAGCGTGCTTGATTTCCTCCTCGAGGGCCGGGGCCCGCACTGCCTGGTGGAGGTCAAGGGATGCACCCTGGTGGTTGACGGGGTCGCGCAGTTCCCCGATGCTCCCACCAAGAGGGGGTCACGCCACCTGGCGGAACTGGCGAGAGCGCGAGAGCAAGGACTACGCGCCTGCGTGGTGTTCGTGGTCAAGCACCCCGGTGGGAGGGCTTTCTCGGCCAACCGCGACACCGACCCTCTCTTTGCCGACAGTCTCGAACACGCCGTGGGCTATGGAGTGGAGGTCATCCCCTACTTCGCCCCCTGGGAGGGCCAGGAAATCCGACTGCGTTCACGCCTTCCCTTCATCAGGAATGTTTAAGGCCGATCCTCGTTCGCGTCCGTGTACCGCGTGTCGTGGCCCGGAGGCGCATTTCAAAAACGTCATAGCGGGAGGCGCGCGAGCGCCCGGACCCCGTCATTGCGAGGAGGCGCGAAGCGCCGACGAAGCGATCCCGTACGCGTAAAGGAACGGGCAAGCCGGTTGTGCCATCACGGCGATGACGTTTTCCTCCGGGTGAGATCGCTTCGTCGCTCCGCTGCTCGCGATGACATGCTTCCTTGAGATTGCTCCGCCTCGCTCGCAATGACAGGAAAGCCGCGCGCGATGACGCATGAAAGATGCTGATCGACATGATCAAGAACGTTACATGCATGACCCGGGGAGGCGAGGTCCCGCTCCGGGCGCCGGCAAGCGGCTTCTCGGCGAGGTATGTTATGTAAAATAAGTATGCCCTGCACGGATTGGGGATGGCGCGGCCCCGCTCCGGCCCGTTAAAGGCGAAAGGGGCAAGGGATGGAGCTAGGCCGGAGGTCGCCGACCTCGTACGGGCCGTCCGGGAGGGAACGCCAAAGGGAAAGGGGTGAGAGGTGGAGCTACGCTGGCATCCGCTCCTGCGAACCTGGGTCATGGTGGCCGCCCAGCGCCAGGAACGACCGCTGCTGCCGGATGGTCCCTGCCCCTTCTGCCCCGGTTCGGGAAAGGTGCCGGAAGACTACGATGTCCTGGCCTACGAAAACGACTTCCCCTCCCTGGTGCCCGACCCGCCCGAAGCGGATCTCCCTGGCGATGATCTCATCCCAGTGAGGCCCAGCCTGGGCAAGTGCGAGGTCACCCTCTATTCCCCCCGCCACGATGTCACCCTGCCCGAGCTACCCCTCGACCACCTGGTAAAACTTGTCAAGCACTGGCGGGAGCGTTACCGCGAGCTGGGAAGCCTCCCCGGCATCGAGTACGTGTTCGTCTTCGAGAACCGGGGTGAGGCGGTGGGAGTCACCATCCACCACCCCCACGGCCAGATCTACGCCTATCCCTTCATACCCCAGCGCCTGCAGGTGGAACTGGCCTCCTTCCTGGACCACTGGAGCGAAAGAAGGGGCTGTCTCCTCTGTGACCTGCTCGAGCACGAGCTGGAAGGGGGAACGCGGGTGGTCCACCGCGAGATGGGTTTTATGGCCTTCGTGCCTCCCTTCGCCCAGTACGGCTACGATATCTTCATCGCCCCGGAGCGGCATCTCGGGTCCCTGGCGGAGATGGACGAAGGGGAAATGCGCGGCCTCGCCCTGGCCTTGAGGCGGGTGGTGGGCGGCTACGATGCCCTTTTCGGCATTCCCTTCCCCTACATGATGTGCATGCACCAGAATCCCACCGATGGGAAGGAATACCCCCACTACCATTTTCACGTGGAATTCTACCCACCCCTGCGCGACAGGGACAAGCTCAAGTTCAGCGCCTCCTCGGAAACCGGGGCCTGGGCCCACATCAACACCACCGTACCCGAGGAAAAGGCGGCCGAGTTGCGGGAGGCCATAGGGAGGTTTCTCCGGGGGAGCGAAGCCACGGGGTGATCATGCCGCCGGGAGAGCGGAGAGGTTCATGCCGCTGCGGGAGGTCCCCCTCCGCGCACGCGCGACGAAGGCGGCGTTCCGCTTCGGGCGAAGGCGGGGCGATATCCGCGAAGGGCCAGGCCACTCCTGCAGGCCATCGCGGTGGAGCTTTTACCAGAACGCGAACCGTTTCCGGGGCAGTATCCCGGCCGGGCAGATGGTGCAAGGTAGAAGCGAGGGAGGGACGCCGTGCACGAGAGCGAGCTGGAGTCCCACAGGCAAGAGTTCGCGCGCCGCTTCGGCCACGACGGGCCCGATCTCTTCTTCGCGCCCGGCCGCGTGAACCTCGTCGGGGAGCATACCGACTACAACGGCGGGCTCGTGCTGCCCCTGGCCATAGGGCAGGGAACCTGCCTCCTGGCGCGCGAAAAGGAAGATTATCCCATCCGCCTGGCGTCCACCCGTGCCGCGCCGGCGGTTGAGCTGCGCCCGGGACCGCTCCACCCCGCCGGGGACTGGGCCGACTACGTGCGCGGCGTGATCCACGTGCTCCGGGAGAGGTCGGTGGACGTCCCGCCCTTCGACGCCCTCTACTGCGGCGACCTCCCCCTGGAGGCGGGGCTCGCCTCCTCCGCCTCCCTGGAGGTGGTGACGGCGCTCGCCGTCGCTTCCCTGGCAGGTGCGGAACTGTCCGGCGAGGAGATCGCGAGAGCCGCCTGGCGGGCGGAAAACGAGTTCGTGGGCCTTCCCTGCGGCATAATGGACCAGTACGCGGTGTCCCTGTGCCGCGCCTCCCACCTGCTCCTCCTGGATTGCGCCGACGGAAGCTACGTTCACGTCCCCTATAACCTTCCCGGGATCGTCATCGTGGTCGGACACACCGGCGTGCGCCGCGCGCTCGCGGCATCCCCCTACCGGCAGAGGAGGCAGGAGTGCGAGGATGCGTTGCGCAGCGTCTCCGCGGTGGTCGGGGAACGAGCCGGCCTCGCCCGGGTGACCGAGGAGGAGCTCGCGGCTGCCGCCCCGCGCCTTCCCGGCAAGCTGCTGCGGCGGGCGAGGCACGTGGTGGAGGAAAACCGCAGGACGGCGGAGGCGGCGCGCCTCCTGGAGGAGGGCGACGCGGAGGGCCTGGGGCGCCTCCTAAACCTCTCTCACGTTTCGCTGCGCGATCTTTACGAGGTCTCCTCCCCGGAACTGGACGCCCTGCAGGAGATCTCCCTGGCGCAGCGGGGCGTCTGGGGCTGCCGCATGACCGGGGCGGGGTTCGGCGGATGCGTCGTCGCCCTCGTCGACGAGGACGCCGTCCCCGCCTACCTCGAGAAGGTGCCCGCGCTCTACCGCGCGGCCACCGCGCGCGAGCCTTTCTTCCTCGTCACCCGTCCCCGCGCGGGCGCCCGCAAGCTGTAGCGGGCGTCAGATCATGTTACGCGGGTCCATGGGGCACGGCGCGAGGCCAAGCGCGCAGGTGCCCGCAAGTGGTGGAGGACGTCAGATCCCACCAATGCCAGGCCAAGGCGGGTATGCGGCATCGCCGGGCCGTATGGCGGAGAAAAGCGGCGTGCCATCCCCATGCGGTACGTCTCGCCTGCTTGGCCGGGGCTACCAGGAGCAGCCTCAGATCATCTCATCCTCCAGTAGTCTTGCGATGCATACAATGTCGCATTATGCGCTTCCCCGCGCCTGGCGCCAATGGTCCGGTGATCAGTCCGGAATGGCCTCATGCTCGAGCGTTAACCGGGTACGTGTTCCAGCCGTGTCATGCCGGCGATGGGTTATTGAATGATATGGGATGTGGTGGGATGGGATGGGATGGGATTGGCCAAGGTCGGACGGGAGTGAACGGGATGGGGCGGGATTGGACGAGGCGGAGCGGGGGATCCGCGGCCTCTCCATATCGCGACCGGATTCCATCCTGACCGTCTATCCCGTTTACGAGCCATGCACCGCGAAAAAACCCTGACGCCCGCCGCAGCGAGCGCGGCCCGCACGGCCCGGCAGCGGTCATCCGCGCTTTCCCGCCTTCCCGCGGTCTCCGCCCTCGCAGAGCTCGAGGAAGCGCAGGAGCAGTTCCACCCTCCCCCTCATTGCCTCCACCCACACGGCGAGCCTCCTCTTTCCCCCGGGCGTGATGCGGTAAACCTTGCGCCGAGGCCCCCTTTCCGTCTCCGCCCAGCGCGACGTCACCAGCCCCTCCTGCTCCATCTTCCGCAGCGCGCGATAGACCGCACCCGTGTCGGGAAGGGGGCCGGGCAGGGGCACTTCCCCCATGCGCCGCATCAACTCGTACCCATGCGCGGGGCCTTCACGGAGGAGGAAGAGCAGTCTCGGCTCGGTGAAGCGTTTCCCCGGGCCCTCGCGCATGTAGGTATCCACGTCCTCCAGGAGCTCCCGTCCCCTTCCTCTCTCGCCTCTCATATCCGCCACCCCCCTTGTTTATCCCGTCTTTCCGGTCTTGCCCTTTTCCGGTCCTGCCTTCCCCGCCTCATAACCCCTGCTCGAAAGCCCCGGTGTCCCCCATACCCTTTCGCCACCCGGCATGCCTCCTTCTGCCCATCCTTCTTTCTCTCCACCCTTCACTTCCCCGTCCCCTGCAACCGCCCCCTCACACCGCCGACCTTTTCCCGATCGATCTTTCTTTCTGCCCACCCGTTTTCATGCCCCCTTTTCCTTTCCATGCTCCGCGCGACTCCTCCGCCGCCAACGGCAGCAATGGCCTTGACGCCCCGATGCCCCCGCTACATGATTCTAACATCCATATCATGCAAGCTATTATATGTTATTGACATATATAGTATACATACATATAATCTCAGTATACTTGCTTCATGCAGGAGGTGAGACCATGGAGATCGTCTACGCGCTGAAGGCGGAAAGCTCCCCCAACCCCCACGGCGTACACGCCGCGAAGATCTATGACACGGAACACGCCCAGGCGGTGCACATCCTGCTCCGCCCCGGAGAGAGCCTCAAGCGCCACATCACTCCCGTGGACGTCTTCTTCTACGTCCTGGAGGGAGAGGGAACGGTGGAAGTAGGCGATGAACGCCGCAGGGTGGGACGGGACCACCTGGTGAAGAGTCCCGCGCGCCTGCCCCACCGCTGGATCAACGACGGCGAGCGTGACCTGCGCGTCCTGGTGGTGAAGGTACCGCGCCCCACGGAGGAGACCAGGATACTCTGAAGAAGCGGCAAC
Source organism: Actinomycetota bacterium (assembly GCA_014360655.1). Classification (NCBI taxonomy): domain Bacteria; kingdom Bacillati; phylum Actinomycetota; species Actinomycetota bacterium. The sequence goes on from JACIXC010000007.1 coordinate 118,688, forward strand.
GTTTCGGAGCCGGGCCTCATTGGTTGCCTTTGGCAACACCTTTTCCCGGCGAGATTGCTTCGTCGGCGCCGGCGCGCCTCCTCGCAACGACGTTCCCGGAACGCGACTCCTCGCAATGACAGGAGGCCGGGCGCCGGCGCGACTCCTCGCAACGACATTCCCGGAACGCGACTCCTCGTTGAAACGTCGTCGCGAGTAGTACCTCTTAAAACGTCATCGCGAGGAGCGGAGCGACGAAGCGATCTCCTCCGTGTGAGGTCAAGGCTTGAAACCAGTCGCATGGTGTTGTCCGACCCCGTGGTGTTGTCCGACCCCGTAGTGTTCCCGGTTTGTTTGCGGGATGGGGTTAAAGGGAAGTATAAAGAATCATTTATCTACGAAGGAGGGGATGGTCATGGAAGGCGACCGCATTTCCTACCACGCATCGGTGCAACGGGCTTACCAGCGCATCAGGGAGGAAGGAATCACCAACATCTGGGACCGCTACAGGGCGCAGGGGCTGGGAGACGACCCCGACAAGCGCTGCCCCTTCTGCATGGGCGGCGTGCGCTGCGACCTGTGCTCCAACGGCCCCTGCCGCGCCGACGCCGCCAAGGACAAGCGCGGCGTGTGCGGCATCACCGCCGACGGGATGGCCATGCGCATGATGGCCCTGCGCAACGTCATGGGCGCTTCCACCTACCACTACCACACCGAGCAGACCCTGAAGACGTTGCGGGCCACGGCGCAGGGGAAAACGCCCTTCGCCATCAGCGAGCCGGGTAAGCTGCGCGACTTCGCCGCGCGCCTCGGGGTGGACGTCTCCGGCGGCGACGCGGACGTGGCCCTGCGCCTGTGCGACTCCTGCGAGGCGGATTTCAACCGCAAGGCCGACCAGCCCAGCCTCATCGTGGAAGCCCTGGCGCCGCAGGAGCGTAAGGACCTGTGGAGGAAACTCGACATGTTCCCCGGGGGCATCTACGGGGAGATGATGCGGGTCACCAGCTCCTGCCTCACCAACGTGGACGGCTATTACGCCAGCCTGGCGCTCAAGGCCCTGCGCATGGGCGTGGCCATGGCCTACCAGAGCCAGGTGGTCAACGAGTACTGCCAGGACGTGCTCTTCGGCATCCCCCGCCCCCATCCCATGCGCGTGAACCTGGGGGTGCTCGACCCCGATTACGTGAACGCGCTCCCCAACGGGCACGAGCCCTTCCTCGGCTTCGCCATGGTGCAGCTGGCGCGCAGGCCCGAATGGCAGGAGAAGGCCAGGGCGGCCGGGGCCAAGGGACTGCGGGTCATCGCCAGCATCGAGACCGGGCAGGAGATGATCCAGCGCTGGCAGATGGACGACGCCTTCCACGGCTTCACCGGGAACTGGATCATGCAGGAGGCCGTGCTCTCCTCCGGCTGCGTGGACCTCTTCGCGGCGGACATGAACTGTTCCATGCCCATCGACCCCATCTACGCCGAGCGCTACCGCTTCAGGCTCGTCCCGGTGAGCGACCTGGTAGCCTTCGAGGGCATCACCGAGCGCCTGGACTACGAGCCCGAGAAGGCGGAGGAGCAGGCCGCCCGCCTGCTGGAGATGGCCATCGCCAACTTCGCCGAACGCCGCCGCGCGGTGGAACCCATCACCGGTCAACCCGTGGGGGAAGCGGTGGTGGGCTTCTCCACCGAGAGCATCCTGGAGGCCCTGGGCGGCAGCCTGGATCCCCTCCTCGAGGCGCTGAAGGCGGGCGCCATACGGGGAGTGGCCGGCCTGGTCTCCTGCACCTCCCTGCGGGACAGCGGCCAGGACGTGCACAGCGTGGCCGTGGCCAGGGAGCTGATCAAGCGGGATATCCTCATCCTCTCCATGGGATGCGGCAACGCGGCCATGCAGGTCTCCGGCCTGTGCTCCCCGCAGGCGGCGGAGCTGGCTGGGCCCGGCCTGCGGGGACTGTGCGAAAAACTGGGGGTGCCCCCCGTGCTCAGCTACGGGACCTGCACCGACACCGGCCGCATCGCCGACCTCCTGGCGGCGGTCTCCGGCGCCCTGGGAGGGATTCCCATCCCCGACCTCCCCGTGGTCGCCGCCGCCCCGGAATACATGGAGCAGAAGGCCACCATCGACGCCATCTTCGCCCTGGCCCTGGGGCTCTACACCTACGTGAACCCGGTGCCCACGGTGACCGGGGCGCCGAACCTGGTGGAGCTCCTCACGCAGGGGTGCCGCGAGCTGACCGGCGGGCAGCTCCACCTGGAAAAGGACCCCGCGGAAGCGGCTGAGAACATGCTGGCCCACATCGAGGAGAGGCGGAATGCGCTGGGCATCTGAAAGCCGTGTCCGAAACCGTTCCCGAAAAGGGGCCCGGAGGCGGCCCGGAGGCGGTATGTGCCGGACGGCACGCAGGCGAGGGGCCGGCCCGCCGGCTTCCCCCAGAGGTCGCTTCACACACGTTATCCGGCCATGACGCCGCATACCGCGTCGGGCAAACCTGCGCCCGGGAAGAAGAGCCGGCTCGCCGCGCGCGCCCCGAGGGGCTGACGCCTCGTGAAGTTATAATATACTCGTATCCGCGCCATACCGCAGACCAGAAGGGTCCGGTATTGCGACGGTGAGGAGCCGCGGGGAACGGCCGTAGGGGGAGGAGGGTTATGCATTACCGCGCATTCGGGACGAGCGGCTGGGAGGTCTCCATCCTCGGCTTCGGCTGCATGCGCTTTCCCACCCTGGACGGTATCCCCATCAGCGAGAACGTCAAGGTGGAGGAAGCGGAGGCCATGGTGCACCATGCCATCGAAAGCGGCATCAACTACCTGGACACCGCCTACACCTACCACAACGGGAGGAGCGAGGCCCTGCTCGGGGAGTTCCTGCGCGGCGGATACCGCGAGAAGGTGCGGCTGGCCACCAAGTGCCCGGTATGGATGGTGGAGAGGGGCGAGGATTTCGACCGCTTCCTCTCCGAGCAACTGCGGAGGCTGCGCACGGAGCACATAGATTACTACCTCTTCCACGGCCTCAACGCGAGAAGGTGGGAGGCCATACGGGAGCTCGGGCTGCTCGCCAGGGCGGAGGCCGCGGCGAAGGACGGGCGCATAGGCGGCATCGGCTTCTCCTTCCACGACAACTTCGCCTCCTTCAAGGAGATCGTCGACGGCTACGACAACTGGGCCCTCTGCCAGATCCAGTACAACTACATGGACACCGAGAACCAGGCCGGCACGCGGGGCCTGCGGTACGCGGCCGAGAAGGGCCTGGCGGTGGCGGTCATGGAGCCGCTGCTGGGCGGCAACCTGGCCCGCCCCCCGCGCGAGATCGCCGAGATCTTCGATGGCTTCCCGGTGCGGCGCTCCCCCGCGGAGTGGGCGCTGCTCTGGGTCTGGGAGCAGCCGGGGATCTCCGTGGTGCTGAGCGGCATGAGCAGCATGGAGCAACTCAAGGACAACCTACGCGTCGCGGAGCTCTCCGCCACCCACGTCCTGGACGACGAGGAGCTCGCGCTGCTGGAAAGGGTGCGCCGGAGGTTCACGGAGCGGGCGGCCATCCCCTGCACGTCCTGCGGCTACTGCCTGCCCTGCCCCGGCGGCGTCAACATCCCCGAGAACTTCACCCTCTACAACGACCTGGTAATGTACGACGACCAGCTCACGCCCCGCTTCCGCTACCATCGCTTCCTGGAGGAGAAGGAAAGGGCCTCCGCCTGCACGCGGTGCGGCGAGTGCGAGGAGAAATGCCCCCAGGGGGTGAAGGTGAGCGAGCTCATGCCCGAGGTGCACGCCGTGCTGGGCGAGGGACGACCTCCCTCCCGGGCGTGAGAAGCGGGAAAAGAGGGCTCCTTTCCCGGCGTGTTCCCGGGTATATTTCCCGGTGTATTTCCCGGTGTATTTCCCTGTGTGCTTCCCGGTGCATTTCCCGGTGTATTATCCGGTATGTTCCCCGGGTGTTCCCAAGTTGTTTCCCGGTGTGTTCCCAGATTGTTCCATGGTTGTTTCCCGGTGCGTTCACCGGGTGTTCCGCGGTGTGTTTTCCGGGGTATCTTCCGGGGTATTCCCTGGTCGTTCCCCGTTTGTTTCCCGGTTTTTCCCGGTGTATTCCCCGGTGTATACTGGGAAGGGAAGCGAGGGAGGTGAGGCGATGTCCAGGGAGAGCACGGTCCTCAAGGTGGGCGACCGGGCCCCCGAATTCCTGTTGCCGGACGCGCTGAGCGGCGAGGAGGTTTCGCTGTCGTCGCTTCTGGGCAGGCCCCTGATGGTCTACTTCGGCCGCGGCACCTGGTGACCGCACTGCCGGGAGTATATGGGTCATATACAGGAACTGCAAAGCGAACTGGAGAAGCGCGGCGCCCGTGCAGTGGTCATCCTGGCCCAGAAGCGCAAAGCCATAAGGGAGTACCTGGAGGATAACCCCTACCCCTATCCCGTGCTCGCGGACGAGAGGCGGCAGGCGTCCAAGGATTACGGGGTCTACGTCAAGGTGAACTTCGAGTCCATCAACATCGCCAGGCCGTCGACATTCATCCTCGACGGGGAGGGGACCATAAAATACATCTTCGTCGCCAGTATCCAGACGGAGTACCCCCCGGACGGGGACATCCTTGCCGCCCTGGAGACGCCCTGAGAATGGCACTGCGAGACGGCCCGGGAAGCCTCGGCCCCCAACAAGGGACCAAGCCGGAAACGCCCTGAGGGTGGCGCGGTGAGACGGCCCGGGAAGCTTCGGCACCCCACGGCCCCCAACAAGGGACAAGGCCGGAAAGGACCCGAGGACGGCGCGGCGAAGACGGGGTCGGGCGCTCGCCCCGCCTCTATCCGCCCCGAGGGCGGCGAAAGCATGATTACCCCGTTCAGGCTTGCGCCGGTCGCCGCCTCGGGCAACTCCGCAGGAGAAGATGTCCTGGCGAACGCATGACGCTATCCCGTTCAGGCTTGCGCCCGCCCCAAAGGCGCCCCGAACTCCGACACCGCACGCGACCGCGGCCCCTCCTTCCCCGCCACCAGGCGGCATTTCCCCGCGCCGCTCAGGAAGACGCGCCCAGCATGCGGGTGTCGGCCGAGGCGCGCGTCCTGGCCACCAGCGCCGCCAGCGGCAGCGAGAAAAGGGCCGTGAAGCCGCAGAGCGCCAGCACCTGCCAGCCCACCTCCCTCCAACCCTCGCCGTAGACGCAGACGCGGAAGACGGGGTTCCCGATGTAGTAGACGGGAAAGATCCTGCCTATCCACTGCGGCCAGTCGGGGAAGACGACGAACAGCGCGGGCGCCACGAGGAAGATGTTCAGGCCCTTGAGGTAGGCCATGAGGGTGGCCTGGTCCCTGGCGAGCAGCCCCAGGAGCAGCCCCCACTCCGCCCCCAGCACGGAGCCTACGGTAAATATTGCCAATAGGAGCAGCGGCTGCGCCAGCCCCACGGTGAGGGAAAGCACTATCATGCCCATGGCCAGCGAGATGACCACCCCCACCAGGCCGAAAGCGAGCATCACCTCCGCCAGGGTGGCCGGGGTTACCAGCAGGGCGGTGAGGGTCCGGCCCTCCTTCTCGGAGACCATGAAGGAGGCCGGGAGCAGGTAGGACCCCAGGACGATGATGAGGATGGCGAAGAAGGGGAGGAACATCTCCATGAGGGAAAGCGCCTTTTCCTCCCCCAGCTTCACCAGCTCGAAGGACAGGCGCGGGGCCGCGGGGGAGAGCGAGCGCAGGGCATCGGCCAGCACCGCAAGGGCGACGGCCCGGTCTTTTGCCAGGCTCTCCCCGCCCACGTACACGCCGAGCGAAGCCCTCCCGCCCGCCGCCAGCGTCTCCTTGACCTCCCCGCCGATATCCACGCCCAGGTCGGCCTTACGCCCTTCCACCGCCTCCTCCACCTCCTGCCGCGAGCCCAGTTTCAGCAGTTCCACGGCCTCCGTCTCCTCGAGGAGGCGTACCACCTCCCCGTTTCCCTCCTCGTGGACCGCCAGGCGGGGCCGGTCCCGGAAGAGGCCGAAGACGAGCTGGAAGATGGCCACGTAGATGAAGGGGCCCAGGAGGGCGAAAAGCAGGTAGGGATTGCGGGGATGGAGGCATTTCCCGGCGATGGCCAGCACCCTTCTCGCGCTCACGCCAGCCTCCTCCCCATGACCAGGGCCCCCAGCAGCAGGAAGACCGCCGCGAAGAGCGCCATGCCGGCCAGGTGGGCCGCGTAGTCGAGGGCGCCCCTCCCGTAATTGAGCACCCCGCCCAGCGGCTGCACCAGGTAGTAGGTGGGGATGGCCTTCATGAGGGGAGAGGCCAGTCCCGGCTCCAGGACCACCACCCCCGGCAGCATGAGGACCAGGAGGGGGACAAGGGACACCATGGCCATGTGCACGAAGTTGCGGCTCACGGCCCCCATGACGAAGGCCATCCCCACCACCATGAGGGCACCCAGGAAGAGGAGTGCCAGCACCGAGGCCCAGCTTCCCCGGGACATGGCCCCCAGCAGAAAGGCCATCAGCAAGCCCTGGGAGAAGGCGATGACGGTCCCGGTGACGGCCTTGGCGGCCACGAAGTCCCGCATGGTCACCGGGGTGACCAGCAGGGCCACCGCCGTGCCGTGCTGCATCTCCTCCATCACCAGGTTGCCCAGGCCGTAGAGCTCGAGGAGAAAGACCAGGACCAGCAGCAGCACCCGCAGCTTGTCCCGCAGGGGGATCTGCCGCCCGGCCATGTCCGGCCCGATGACCACGGCCTGCAGGTCGGCGGGAAGCCGGTATCCCGCGAGGGTGTACGCCATCTCGCGGGCGATGGCTTCCCCCGCGTCCACCGACTCCGCGGGGGCCCGGGAGGAGACGTACATCTCCACCCTCGCTTCCGCGGCGGAGAGGTCGATGAAGATCCCGGCGCTCACCTCCTCCCTCTCCACCAGCCCCCGCAGCTCCCCGGGTTCGCCCGCCCGGACCAGCTCCAGCCCCAGGCCCGCCTTACCAGCTTCTTCCAGCTCTCGCTCTATCCGCTCCACGTCGGGAACCACCGTTTCCCCGGCTCCTCCGCCGGCCCTCAGGCAGAGGCCCAGCTTGAGCGACTCCTCGACGCGCGAGGGCAAAAGGTTGTACAGCAGGGCGAAGACGAGGATGGATAGGACCGATATCACCGCCACGAAGCGGTTGCGGAAATGCTGGTCCACGTCCTTGCGCACGATGTGAAAGACACGCCTCATGACGGCCGCCTCTCGTTGTCCGGGCTCACGCCAGCCCCCTCCCCGTGAGCCGGATGAAGATGTCCTCCAGGGTGGCCTCCTCGGTGTGCATGTCCAGCACCCGGTAAGCGTCGAGGATCTCCCTCACCCGCCGGCCCGTGCCCTCACCTTCCAGGGAGAGTTCCTCCTCCACGAGCTCCCCGTCCCGGTGGTAGCGCACCTTGAGCACCCTCTTCCCGTAGCGGTGCTTGAGGTTCTCGGGGGTGTCGCAGGCGGCGATCCTTCCCTCGCTCAGGAAGACGACGCGGTCGGAGAGCCTGTCCGCCTCCATCATGTCGTGGGTGGTGAGGAAGACGGAGACCCCTTTCTCCCTCTCTTCCAGGATGACCTCGCGTATGGCCTCGGAGGACACCGGGTCCAGGCCGTCGGTGGGCTCGTCGAGGAAGAGGACGCGCGGCCGTGCCACCAGCGCCCGGGCCACCATGAGGCGCTGCTTCATCCCCTTGGAATAATTTGCCACGCGGTCCCTCCTGCCGCCGGAGAGCCCAACGCGCTCCAGCAGGGACGCGACGTCGAGGTCCCGCACGCCGAAGAGGGAAGCGAAGAACTTCAGGTTGGCGGCGGCGGACATCTCCTCGTAGAGGCTCTTCTCCTCGAAACAGACGCCTATGTGCGCCTGCACCTCGCCCCGCTCCTTCACGATGTCCTTCCCCAGGACGGTGATCCTCCCCTCGCGTGGGGTCAGCAGGCCCACAAGCATCTTCAGGGTGGTGGTCTTGCCGGCGCCGTTGGGACCCAGAAAGCCCAGTATCTCCCCCTCTCCCACGTGGAAGGAGATGTGGTCCACCGCCAGGTTGTCGCCGTAGGAATAGGCGATGTTCTCCGCCTCGATGGCCCTTTCCGCCGGCATGTCCCTCCTCTTCGCAAGGTTTCCCTTTTTCACTATAATAAACGACAATGACGCGCGAAGCCGGTTGTCCCCGCCCGCCTTGTGCGGGAGGGGCCTACGTTATCAGGGGAAATGGTCATGAAGACAAAGTTCGCCAAGGTATACCAGTTCAAGATCACTTTGCGGGAAATCACGCCTCCCATATGGCGGCGCATTCAGGTGCCGGGCACGTATACGTTCTGGGATCTCCACGTGGCCATCCAGGACGCCATGGGTTGGCTGGATTACCACCTGCACGAGTTCACGGTTCCCCACCCGGAAAAAAGAACCGCCGTACGCATCGGGGTCCCCGACGAGGAATTCGAAGAGGATGAGGAATTACTGTTCGGCCGGAAGGAAAAGATCGCGAAATACTTCACCATGGAAAACAGGTTCGCGGAATACGAGTACGATTTCGGCGACGGTTGGGAGCACGGGATAAAGCTGGAAAAAATACTCCCCCGCGAGGAAGGCGTGGAATACCCCAGGTGTATAACGGGCAAGAGGGCCTGCCCTCCGGAAGATGTTGGAGGAGCAGGGGGATATGCACGATTCCTGGAGATCATCGCCGACCCGGATCACGAGGAATATCACGAGGCGATGACCTGGGTGGGTGGCGCTTTCGACCCCGATCACTTCGACCCGGACGAGATATGCTTCGATGACCCTGACATGCGCTGGAAAATCGCCTGGGGATAGTGGGCGGGGAGGTCGCAGGCAAACGCCGAGCGCTGGTCGGGGGGCGGCTCATGGGCCGGCCCGGAAGAGCCGGGCCATGAAGGAGTAACTGGAGGACAACCCTTACCCTTACACATTCCCGGTGCTCGCGGACGAGAAGCGGCAGGCGTACAAGGAAAACGGGTGCAACATACAAGGATCACGGGGTAAGGATCACGGGGTCTACGCGAAGGTGGACTTCGAAGCCGTCCCCATCGCCAGGCTGTTGAACTTCGCCCTCGACGGGGAAAGCATCATCCGGTGCATCTTCATCTCCGAAGTGCTGATGGAGTACCCCCGGACGGGGACATCCCGGCCGCCCTGGAGACGCCCTGAGAGACGGCGCGGAACGGTCCCTTACCCCCGGGATATCCCTCGAGACGCGCGGGTCGAACGTTCCCGGCGTGCCGGGTCCGGGCGGATGGGCCTTGCGCTCCAGCCCTCGACGTAAGGCTTCCCGCCTTCAGCGGGGGCTGAAGCGCAGCAACCTCTCCGAGAACTTGAACTCCCCCAGCCAGAGATAAGTCCCGTCGTAGGCGGCACAGGCCGGCCAGAAGAGGCTCGCCTTCCCCGTGCGCGGCTTCAGGGCCTCCCGCGGCAGGTTCTCCTCGTGATTGCCCAGCGTGGCGTCGGGTTTTTCCCCGCGCGCAGCCCTCTCCACGTCCTCCCAGACGTAGACGCGGCTGTAATTGGTGTCGCAGAGGAAGAGTTTTCCGCCCGCCACCGTCGCCCCCTGGGGCAGGTTCATGCTCACCGTCCGCGCCAGGGACACCGGCTGGACGGCGCCGCCCAGGTCCGCGACACGGTAGAGTCGCACGTCGCCTCCGCCGGGCGACGCGGTGAAGGTGGCCGCCAGGTAGTTGCCGTCGCTCGAGAGCCGTGTCACGCCCTCCGGCGCCTCGAGGGTAAGGACGGGGTCGGACCCGCTCTCGGGGAGCCCTTCCCACACGTATATCTTACCCGCCATGGTATCGGCAAGGTAGAAGTAGCGGTCGTCGAGGGCCACTCCCTTCACTTCCTGCAGGCTCACGTTTCCGATTCTTTCCTCCAGGATGATGTCGGGGAGCCTCGGCTCCAGGGGAAGCGATCTCCATATGTAAACGCTCCTCTTGCCCGCCAGGGCCAGCACCCCCCCGTGCAGGGCGTTGTCCCAGGGCTCGTCGGGGAGGTTGTAGACCAGGTCGGGCTTCGCCCCCGACTGGTCGGGCAGTTCACGGTACACGTACAACCTGCGGTCGAAGTCGGAGGAGACGAAGAGGTGTTTCCCGTCCGAGGCGGGATTGGGGTTGCTCATGATGAACTCCGTTTCCAGCGTGTTGGTGTGAATATCGGGAGCGCCCACGGCGAAATCAGGCTCGTCCCCGGAGGAGGTGGGGAGGGAGTTGAAGACCACGATCTTGTTGGCGTTGCACAACGACAGGTACAGCCTGTCTCCCGCCAGGGCCATGGAGGAACCGTCGCCGCCCTTGAATTCGTAACCCTTCGCCTCGCCGGCGCCGGGTCCCGGTAACGGCCCCGGCATGCCCATCTTTCCCACGACGAGGTCGGCATAGTCGTTCCCGTTCTCCGGAAAGGAGTTCCAGATGCCTATGCGGTTGTCGCCTCCCAGGACCAGCAACTTCCCGTCCGCGGTGAAGACCGGCCCCCAGAATATCTCCCCCACCATCGCCGCTTGCGGCGCGGGTTGAGGCGAGGGCTGCGGCACGGCGTTCCCCCCGGGCGGCGCGGCGGCACCCTGCTGCCCCGGTTGCTGCGGTTGTCCCTGCTGCCCCGGTTGCTGTGTCTGCGGTGCGGGCTGCGGGGGTCCCGCGACCATGCTCGCCATGAAAAAATCGGGCTCATGGTTGTCCCTTGCCGGGAAACTCTTCCAGAAGAAATTCCCGCGATCTCTCCCATACGCGTTGTGATCCCCGATGATCAGGTGCTTCCCGTCACAGCCGATGCTGCGCGGGGTGCCGAACTTTTCCTTCAGGCGCAGGAGGATGTCGGGAGGCGTGTTCCCGTCCGGGGGGAAACGGTTCCAGATGAGCACCCTCCCGCTCCCGGTAGAGGTCACGATGAGCCGCTCCCCGTCCGTCCACACCGCCCAGGGCCACTCGATCGACCTGCTGTTGTCGTCCATGGGCGGCAGGTCGTCCAGCTTTCCTATCGCGTAGTCTGCGGCCTGGCCGGAGAGGGTGGGAAACTCGTTCCATACCAGGATGCGGTCGTTGTAGGTATCCGCCACCAGCAGGCGCCTGCCGTCGGTGGCCACTCCCACCGGCCAGTTCATGCCCTCCAACCCGCTGCCGGGCCCGTTGGTGGTGAAGTCCTTCTGCCCCAGTACCAAATCCGGTTCCCGGTTGCCGTCGGGCAGATGGTTCCAGACCAGCACCCGGTTGTTGTTGCGGTCGGCCAGCACCAGGCGGTTGCCGTCGGTGGCCAGGTTACCGGGATGGTTGAACAAGAGGCTCCCCCCGGCATCGTTGAAATCCACCCCCGAGAGCAGGATGTCCGCTTCCTGCCCCGACCGGAAGGCACCCTGAGTCTTACCGGCAGCCACCCGGTAGGAGTAGCCCGTCTCGTAGTAGGAAAATCCCCGGCCGAGGTCTATCGCCCCCCGGGCCGCGCCTCCCTCCTCCCCTTTCTCCCCCCGGGGGTAGAGGAACCAGACGGCCAGAAACGCGGCCACGATCACGGCGAGCGCGATCACCGGCAGGACCTTCTTCTTCATAATGGATCACCTCCTGGACTTGGAAGGGGACCGTTTATGGGCGTGATCCTCGCGCCATGTTCCCCTTTCTCCCATAAGAGACGGTCTCCGAAACACGGTTAGGGGCGTATATCGTGCGATCTCGCAGGGGACTTTTTCTTCATGAGGGATCGTCTACGGAATCCAAGAGGGGGCTGTTCGCGGGTGCGATCCCTGCGGCAGGACTCTCTTCTTCACACAGGATCACCTCCGTGCCAGGACGAGCGCCGGCTTGCCGTACCGGCATCCGGGTTGCCCGATGAATAACTCACACTTGCTATTATCGTTCCCTCGATCTCAAAATTTGACACCCATGCCCCTGCTTCCTTGAGAAACTTTGCCTTCCCCCCATCCCCGGGGAGCTGTTCGCCGGGGTCCTTTCCCGCATCAAGTCCCCGGCCATGGCTCCGACCTGAAGCAGCACTAAGAGAAAGGCAACTACATACGCAGCCCGCCTCGAGTGGTCAAGCATCTTAGGATATCGCTGAAATTGCACTTCTCGGCGTGTAAACGAGGCATAGCATCACGGGGAAAAGAGGGAAGCGGGGCCTATATATTTCAACCTGCCTGCAAGATGATAGAATACTGTCAACGGGTTGTTTATATGGGAAATACTCAATAATACCGGTAGAAAGGAGGGCATGTGTTCTATTGTAATCAGTGTGGAAAACAGCTCCTCAGTGACTGGAAGTACTGCACTAATTGTGGGTATAGAATACCTCGTCCTCATGACTCTGAGCCTGTATCCCGCACCTCTCTTGAAATGCAAACTCCTAACACCAACAAAGATGAAACAGGCATTGATAACCTGCCGATTCCGCCCTCAGCCTACAAGTATTATGCAACACCCCCAGGACAAGCGCATTCCTTGAACATCCGCCCAGAGCGTCTTACCCCAATGGAACGCATCAGCTTGTTACTTCTTTGTTTATGCCTAACCGTTATTTGTATTGGCCTGATCACAATGGCGATATCGGGTAGCTTTTCTGATGATTCTTATATTCAAGAAGGTTATTCAGGAGGAGAAGTTACCGCTCTGGTCTTCTTGGCAACCGGCTCTATTATCTTTCTATTCTCGATTATTATTCTGGCCATTGCCAAGGCTGACGTACTAAGGAAGTTGGGCTTAGGTAAAGGTACAGGTAGATACTGGAAACGCTTACAATACTTAAGTAATGGGCGCACAATAGACAGGCTTGGAATGATTGGCTTGGGTTTTTTAAACTTCGGACTTTGGGCGTTTGTCTTCACGATTAGCTGTGGCATTGCCATTTTGGCCTTTATTTTTCATCTCATGAATGACGAAGAGTATTCTAAGAGAAAGACAATTTATGGTAAAGACTATCGTATATATCGGAAAGGCTTCGACTCATATGAGGCTCAACGTGAAGAGGTTTGGGGCCTGGGAGAAAGGTTCCCTGTAAAGAAGCATTTTGACGGGCGATATTACGGGATTGATCCCGATACGGGCGAGAAGGTCAAATTGGAAAATAACCATTGACCCAGCTCATGTTCAGCGATATGGGCATGACAGAAGAACGACAACGTTTTGTTGCGGTAAACAGCGTCCGTCCAAAAACGAAGACGGTAGTGAAATACACGTGAGGTCAGGCAGGGCGACCGGCAAGGAGGCAAGTCCATGCACGACCTGCGGGGAAAGACGGCGCTGATCACCGGAGCCGCCAGCGGTTTAGGGCGCGAACTGGCCTTCGCTCTCGCGCGCGAAGAGGCGGTGGTCCTGCTGGTGGACGTCGACGAGCCGGCGTTGGTCGAGACCTCGGGGCTGCTCGAGGGCATGGGGGCGCGGAACAGGCCCTACGTCGTAGACGTGTCCGACCGGGAACAGGTCGGCGCCATGGCCGTGAAGGTGCAGGAGGAGTTCGGCGGCCTGGATGTGCTGATCAACAACGCCGGGGTCTTCGTCTGGGCGGACTTCGCGGACACGACGCTCGAGGACTGGGAGTGGTTGATGGGGGTAAACCTCTGGGGGCCCATCCTCACCATCAACGCCTTCCTTCCCGGGATGATAGAGCGAAAAAGCGGCCATATCGTGAACATCGCATCGCTGGGAGGACTGGTGACCATGCCGACCCTGTCGGGCTATTCCACCACCAAGTTCGGTCTGGTGGGACTGACCGAGACCCTGCAGCATGAACTGGAGCCGCACGGTATCGCCGTAACCCTGGTCTGCCCCGGAAACATCCGCACCCCCATCGTGGATCACATCAAGGTGAGGGGATACAACAGGGAGAAGCTCACCAAGATGTCCTACGGCGTGATGCCGCGCATGTCAGCGGACAAGGCGGCGGCCATCATCCTCAAGGGCATGAAAAAAGGGCGTTCGCTGGTCATCCTCACTCCCATGGCGCACTTCATGTACCTCGTAAAAAGGCTGTCTCCCAACCTCTACCGCGTGATGCTGGGAAGGCCCATGCGGAAAGTATATGAACGCATGCGCTGAGCATCGCACCCGCTTCACCGAAGCGCGGTAAGAGGTAAAAGCCTTGGAATCAGCGGGGATCAGGCGTTTAATTATGAGTTGCAGGCCTACGGCTTTCCGCCGTAGTCAGCCCATGTTACAAAGCCGGAAAGCCGGCGACGGCACTTGGTGACCTTACGAGGAGGTATCATGCCCGTGGTCCCCAGGGAGGCGTCCTCCCTTATCCTGCTGCGCGAGGCACCCGGGGCGGGGGAGCTGGAGGTGCTCATGGTGGAGCGCCACGCGAACAGCGCCTTCGCGGGAGGGATGTACGTCTTCCCCGGGGGCATGGTCGACGAGGAGGACTGCGACCCGGAATTCGCGCGCCACTGCGCCGGGCTGGACCCGCGCCGGGCGGCGGACGTCTTCGAGGATCCCCTTCCTCCCCCGCGGGCCCTCGGCTTCTTCGTGGCCGCGGTGCGCGAGCTCTTCGAGGAGGCCGGGATCCTCCTCGCCTACGAGGGTTTTACGGGTGCCGGAGAGCACACAGATACGGCGCCCGGGTGCCGGGGCGAGGGCCCGCGCGAAGATGTGAAAAGCCAGGGAGGGGACCACGCGGGCACCCTCGTCTCCTGCCGGGGGGAAGGGGGCGGGCGCCTGGCCGCCCTGCGCTCGCGCCTGAGGGCGGGGGGCATCACCTTCCATAAAATGGTAGAAGAGGAGGGGCTGCGCCTGGCCTTGGACCGCCTCACCTACTTCGCCCACTGGGTGACCCCGGAGATCATGCCCGTGCGCTTCGACACGCGCTTCTTCCTGGCCCCGGCTCCCCCCTGCCAGGACCCCCTGTGCGACGAGGACGAGACCGCCTCCCTCCTCTGGATCGCGCCGGGCCTGGCGCTGGAGCTCTGCCGCGAGGGGCGCTTCCCACTGCTGCCCCCCACGGTGGCCAACCTGTGGGAGCTCACGCAATACGCCACGGTGAAGGAGGCCCTGGCGGCCGCGCGGGAGAAGGAAGTGACCACCATCATGCCCTACTTCGGTCCCGGCGGCTGACCTGTTTTCCTTCTCTTCGCAAAGGCATGCACGCCGTACATTTCACCCCGGACGTCCGCAAACGCCGGACTACGCCTCTTCGCCGACGCCGAAGTGGGCGAGGCTTTCGCCTTCCCTTCGCGCTGCCGTGAACGCCTTGCCTATCGCGCGCAAGCCCGGGCGGCCTGCCGCCGATGGTGGCCCGAAAAGTCGCTGCGGAGGGTATGGGAAAACAGAATGCTCTACCGGGCCGACACAAAGGATTGACGCGCCCGCTTTCCCTCCCGCGCCGAATAGCGGTTGCCTCTACCAACACCTTGTTGCGTCGACCTCAATGTGCGGCCGCCCTCTCTTTCCCGTTCGTGAGCAGCCGTAATATAATTTGAAATGCCGGTGAACACGGCTGGGCGGGGAAAGGAAGACCGGGGGGAATCCTTCCGCGAGTGATCCGCTCCCACTGCGGCCCGGCAATGTCTCAGACGGGAAAGCCCGCCCCGGCTTCATCGCGCCGCGCCAGCGGGTGGGCGGCGAAAACCGCTTCCAGGCGGGGAGGGCGCACGGGTGAATATCCTCCGCGGGAGCGGACACCGGGCAGGGCACTCCCCCGCGCGCTTCCGGTAACCCGGCGAAGGCATGAGCGACCCGCGGACGAGGCCACCCGTCCCGGGCACTGTGAGGGGGATGTCAAAACGAGTGAGGGGGGGAAAGGAAATGGGCAGCAGGATCAGCGTCTTTTGCCTCGCGCTTCTCCTGGCCACGTGCCTGGCGCTCTTCGCGCTGGCGCCGGCCCTGGCAGAGGAGCAGCCCGCGGGAGGAACGGCGGTGGAAGGGGAACCCGCATCCGAGCCGTCCGGGGATACCGTCGACCCCGGCGCCCAGGGGAGCGGTACCACGCTGCAGGCGGTGACGGGGCTCTCGGCCCCTCCCGCGCTCGGCGACTTCCAGGACATCAACCTGCCAGGTTTTGGCAACCCGGACAACCGCTACTCGTGGTCCATGGTCAACTTCAAGGGTAAGATCTACGTGGGCACCTGGAACCTGAGGACGCCCCTGAGCATCTTCCAGCTCGTGCTCGGTTTCTTCAGCCCCGGCTTCCTTGCCGGCACAACCTCAGGCACGGAGGTTTGGAGGTACGACGGCGGGCCCCTGGGCAGGACCTGGACACGCGTTGTGGACAACGGCCTGGGGGACATCGACAACATGGGGCTGAGGAACATGGTGGTCTGGGACGATCCCGACGACGTACCCGACCGCGGCCCCGCCATCTACGGGACCACCATCAACCTCAAGGACGGCCTCGAGGTATGGCGCACCTTCGACGGCACAAACTGGGAAGTGGTTGTGGGCCGGGGCGCCAAGATCGGCAACGGCTTCGGCCACGGCGCCGCCAACGAGTCGGGCAGGGGCATGCTGGCGGTGGGGGATCACCTGTACGTGGGCGCCATGCGCGTGCAGGGAGGGCAGATATGGCGCACGGCCAACGGCGTCGACTGGGAGCTGGTGACCAGCGTACAGAAGCTGGAGACCGGCCCCTTCGGCTGGATATATAACATGGGGTCGCTGGCCATGGCGGACATGTGCCTCTTCGACGACGACGGGGACGGCGCCGAGGAGCTCTTCGTGGGCACCTGGAGGCTCTTCGGGTTCAGCATCTACAAGTACGATTTCGCGTCGGGCAAGTGGTCCCGGGTGGCGGAGTTCGGCATCCGCAAGGGCAGCAACATCGGCGTGCACCAGCTGGTCCCCTTCAATGGCAGGATATGGGTGCTCACGGTCAACTTCTCGTCGGGCTTCGACGTCTACGCCTCCAGGCCGGCGAACCCCGCGGCGGGGATAAGGAGCAACGCCGACTGGGAGCTGGTCGCCGAGAAGGGCTTCACCGACGCCGGCAACTACTACGCCTGGGAGGGCATCGTCTATCCCCTGGGTGCGGGCGGAGAGGAGCTCCCGAACTCCCGGCTCTTCATCGGCACCTTCAACCTGAGCCGCGGCTTCTACCTCTACTCCGTGACCAGGGACGGCGAGTGGGCCGTGGAGGTGGGCAGGGGATCCCGCGTGCCCAACGGCATCTCCACCGCCCTCAACTACGGGGTGAGGACCATGGCCCTCTACCAGGACAAGCTGGTCATAGGGTGCGCGGGCATGATGAAGGGCACCGACGTCTACCTCGCCTGGTGAGCCGGGTTCCGCTCATGAGATCGGGGTCACATCTTCGATCTTCGGAAGGGATAGATATCTGAGATTGTCGGCGGTGGGTCGTATCTTCAATATTCTGTTTATGCTTAACAACCGAAGATCGAAGATGTGACCCCATCTTACAAGCCCTCGACAAGGCTGAAGGCTGCTGCCAGAATGTCATCAGGTGACTTTCAACGTCCTGCAAAGGGAGGGAGTGAAGGGAGATGTCCCTGGAAGCCTTGATCGAGGAGTTCCTGCTGGAGCGCGGGGCGCTCAGCGTGGGGATCGCCACCGTGGAGACCCTTTCCGGGGGCCCGCCCAGCGCCGACATCACCTACCGCATGGAGGGAGCGCGTTCCGCGGTGAGTTTCGTCCTCCCCCTCGACCGCGACCGCATCCGCTCCTTCCTGGCCAAGGAGGACCGCTACGGCCACGAGGAGGACAACGTCGCGGTCAACCTGCGCTCCAGGGACCTCTCGTGGGAGCTGGCGGAGATGCTCAGGCGGGAGGGGCACCAGGCCAAGGGGACGGCGGCCAACCTGAAGTACCGCCAGGACTACGAGGGATGGCAGCTCCACCTCTACCCGGATATCAGCCACCGCTACATCGCGGTGCGCTCCGGCGCGGCCTCCTACGGCTGGTCCGGCAACGTGGGCATCAAGGGCCGCGGGACCGCCGTCATCCTGGGGACCACGGTGACCGACGCCGCCCTGGAACCCACCGAGCCCGTACCCGATGAGGAATCCTTCTGCGACAGGTGCAAGCTCTGCTACAAGGCGTGCGCCCTGGGGATGTTCGACAACAAGGAGGAGACGTCGGTGACCCTGGGCGGGGTCACCTTCAGCCACGCCGCCCGCCGCGATTACCTGCTGTGCCACTTCTGCTGCGGTGGCTTCACCGGGCTGGCGCGCTCCGGGAAATGGTCCACCTGGTCCCCGGGACGCTTCCCGGTGCCCGACGACCGCGAGCGGCTGCTCCAGGAGTTCGCCCGGGCGGTGGAGCTCTACAACCGGCGGCCGCCCATGCCGGGGGGCTTCATGCACACGGCCATGGAAAATTACCGCCAGTACCTCACCTGCGGCAACTGCCAGCTCGTCTGCTGGGGCAACAAGGAGGAGACAAGGGAAAACGTGAAGCTCCTTCACGGCTCCGGCTGCGTGCTGCAGAAACCGGACGGGGAGTTGGTCGTCCTGCCTCCAGACGAGGCCGAGGCCGCCTTCAACGCCATGGACCCCGCCCACCGCTCCCTCTACTGCTGAGAGCTGAATATCAGGCCAGGCCTTCGCCGGGATTTGAGCCGCTTCTTCGCCCTGCGGTCGGTCATCCTCGGAGGTCAAGCGCCGGAAATCCGGGGGACGCGCCCGCCAACCGCGATCCCGGCGCCTTCAGGCAGTTCCCGTGCTCGCACCGAAGACGGCGGTTGTACCCCGTACCTCGCCGTGTTTCACCCAAGGATTCAAGCGCCCCGGCCGGCGAAGGGGTTGCTCACCTTCACCCCTCCGTAATCCCGGTCGTGCCCGAGGTCCTCCGACCATATGTTCCCGCACCCCATGGCCTGGGCGCTGCGCACTATCATGGCGTCCCAGAAGGAAAGGGCGTGGGTTCGTTGAATCCTTATGGCCTCGAGGACATCCTGGGCCTGGGGCGCGTGCACCTTCCAGCACGAGAGGTCCTCGATCACCATGAACGCCTCCTCGGGGCTGAGCGGCTTCCTCACTTTCTGCGTAACCGTCACGTAAAACTCCTGCAGCACCTGGACGCTCAGGCAGCCCTTCCGGGAATCCCACAGTTCGGCGACAAGCGCCCTTGCCTTTTCGTGCTTGGCGGCCGCGGAGCGGTCATGGGCATAAACAAGGACGTTGGTATCCACGAACTGGAGTCTTTCCGTTTCAGCGGGCATGGAGATCTCCCCGCTTCCAGCCGGCCTTCCCTCGAGTTCCCAGGTCGTGTTTTGACAGCGCCGCCAGGTGGTGCGCCCTCGCCTTGCCGTATTCGTCTTCCCTCCTGGTGATCTCGGTCAGCATCTGGACCATGAGCCCGGAGAGGGAAACCCCCCGTTCCACGGCCACATGCTTCGCCTTCTTCAACAACTCCCTGGGAATGGACAAGGTCACGTTCTGGTTGTCCATGCATGTCACCTCCACGTGAATTAGTGTATCACATTATTACGTGTACTTTAATAGACTGTTTGGCAAGGTCCCCGCCACGCCGGTTATTTCTTCGGGAACTCACCATGCCCTCTTCCCACCGGGGGTAAGCGCCATCGGAAGAAGGCCCTGAAGGCAAGTGATGCGTATCCTTGTTGGCCGTTCTTCTCGCAGCATAGAGAATAATTAAACAGGCCGGGGAATATATGCCCTGACCTGGTCTTTTACTGGTGGGCCCTGCAGGACTCGAACCTGCGACCCGCGGATTATGAGTCCGCTGCTCTGCCGACTGAGCTAAGGGCCCCTCTCTTCAGCCGCGCAAAGATTATAGCATAAGGGGAGGCCATCATTCTCTCCAACTCCCATTGATGGGGAAGCCTGGTGTGGTAGATACTAGTAGTGGTTCCAACTGAACCCTTCATTTGGACACCTCCTTGCTCTGCTTCTTTTTTACACAAAGCAAGTATAGGGGGTGTCCACCATCCCGTTGCGTCAAATTAAAATCTACACGAAAGACCATTCGTTGACTCATAAAAAAATCTACTCGAAATAGGTACTGTCTTGCTCTGCTTCTTCGTCGGGATCAATGGATCCGGAAACCACCGTCT